>JBDKHE010000318.1:0-2782 GCA_039797805.1 Verrucomicrobiota bacterium | reverse complement strand
TGCCGACGGGTAGCGTGGGCGAAGTGCTGACCGGTTTGCGCAAGGCAGGCGCGGTGGAGCGGGATGTGGCCGCGGCGGAACTGGATCGTTTGCGCCAGGGGGTGCCGTCCGTGCCGGCGGACATCGGACCGCGCGACCTGCCGAATGAGGGCGGCTTGGATGAAGTGGCGATTTCCTACACGAAGGGTTGTTATCTCGGTCAGGAAGTCATGGCGCGGCTGAAGAACCTCGGCCAGGTGCGTCGTCGGCTTCATCTGGTGCGCGGAACGGGGGCGCCTCCGGTTGCCGGGGCGGCGCTCCATCAAGGTGAACGCAAGGTCGGCGAGCTGCGGTCTTCCGTCACGGATGGGGACGGGTATCTGGCGATGGCGATGCTGTCGCTGGTGAATCTGCAGCCCGACACCGCGTTGAGCCTTCAGCCCGAGGGCCCGGCTGACATCAAGATTCTCCGCCGTGTCTGAACTCGAAAAAATCACGACGCTTTGCGCGCGACTCGGGGCGGCTCCGGTCCAGGCGGCAACCATGGCGGCCCAGTTGCTGAAACGCGCCGATCAGATCGCCGCCGAGCGTGGCATCGCGCGCGAGCAGGCCTTGGCGCAGCTGTTGCAGATCCTCGTGGAAGGCCGGCAGGGAAACGTGCCACCGGGCTTCACGCCGCCCGTGCCACCCTCAAAAGAGCTGCCTTAGCTCCAGGAAATAGGCGTCCACCCAGGTGTGGGCCCAGAAGAAATAAAGCAGGGCCGCGAGGCCAAGCATCGGGCCGAACGGCACGTGCACCCCGAAGCCGAGTTCGGCGGGTTGACCGTCGGGGGTTTCCGCGGGAAGGGCTCCGGGGGCGGCGCTGCCGGTGATCTTCTTCCAACCGAACGCCACGATAAACCAGACACAGCCCAGCATGGCGCCACCGAACATGCCGAAGACGGCGCCCTGCCAGCCAACGAAGGCGCCGAGCGCGCCGAGGTACTTTACGTCACCGAAGCCCATGGCTTCCTTGCGCAGGATCACCTCGGCAAACAGCGCGATCCACAGCACCAGCGCCGAACCCACGAACAGGCCGAGCACGGCGTCGAGCGTGGAGCGGATCCCGGCCACGAACCAGATCTCGTGCATCTGCCCGTGCAGCTCCGGGATCAGCAGGGAGAGCAGCAACCCGATGGCCGTGCCCCCGATGGTGAAGACATCGGGGATGATCATGTGGTCGTGATCGATGAAGTGGGCGCAGATCACAATGGTGCAAAGCACGGCGCCGGCGAGGGCCTTGCCCGGCGGGAAAAGCAGCCAGCAGGCGACAAACAGCGCGGCGGTGAGCAGCTCGATCGCCGGGTAGCGGAAGCTGAAGGGGCGGCCGCAGCAACGGGCTTTGCCGCGCAGCAAGAACCAGCTCAGCACGGGAATGTTGTCGTACCACGCGATCGGCTGGCCGCAGCCGCAATGCGAGCGGGGCGTGACGACGGATTCCTCCTTCGGGATGCGGTAGATGCAGACGTTGAGAAAGCTGCCGATGCAGGCGCCGAGCAGTCCGACCCAGCAGGGGAAGAACCACGGAAACTCGGCGTTGACGGTCTGGAGCGCGGAAATCATGCGGAAGCGGGGGCGAGGCTGGCACGGGCGGCGGCGAGCATGACGCCGGCGGGCACGCTGGCGCCGGTCCAGATCTCCAACGAGCGGGCCCCCTGGTGCACCAGCATGGAAAGTCCGTTGGCATTCGGGATGGCCAGGGCCGTGGCGGCACGCAGCAGGGGCGTCTGCGGCGGATTGTAGATCATGTCGTACACCTTGATGCCGGCCGGGAGGCGGCGCAATTCGATTGGGGTGGGGTCATCAGGCTTCAGGCCGGCCGAGGTGGCGTTGATCACCACGGCGCCGGGCGGTAGTTCAGCAGGCAACGCCGCAGGATCGAAGCCATGGAGGTGGGTGGCCCCAGCCAGCGGACGGAGTGCCGCGAGCAGGCTGTCCAGGTTGGCGCGTGTCCGGTTGGCGATCCAGAGCGAGTTGCACCGGCGACGCAGGCACTCGACCGCCGCGCCCCGCGCCGCGCCGCCGGCCCCGACGAGAATGACATCCGCACCCGCGAGATTCAGGCCGAGGTCCACGCGCAGCGCGCCGGCCAGTCCGTGGCCGTCGGTGTTGAAGCCGCGCCAGCCCGTGGCGGTGCGCCGGAGGGTGTTGACGGCGCCGATGGCGACGGCGTCGGGATCAATTTCCTGGATCAGGTCAAAGGCCAGGACTTTGTGCGGCACGGTGAGATTGAGTCCGTGAAAACCGGCGGCATGGAGCCGGGTCAGGGCTTGCGGCAACTGCTCCGGCGGCACGTCGAAACGGAAATATTTCCAGGCGAGAAAGTCCTTTTCGGCGCGGGCCATGTCCGCGAGCGCGGCGTTGTGCATGACCGGGCTGACCGAATGCTTGATCGGGTGTCCCAACACGGCGAGGGCCGTGCCGGGATGCGACCACATCGGCAGATGGTCGAGGGTGAGGACAGCGTTGGCAGGCAGCGCGCACATGGGGCGTCGGGAGGGAAGTCCGTTTCCCGGCCGAGAACGAGCCTGATTTTGGGAGAATGAACCGCGGAGGCGGACGCCTACGGCTGCGCGTGACGCTCGTAGGTGGACTCAAACTCGGCCACGAACTCGGCGAAGAGCCGGGCACGTTCGTGATCGTTGGCCACGGAGTAGTGGTTGACGAGATTCCGGCAACAGCGACACAGCACCTCGCGCACGGGAGTGGGGGCGAGATCGGCGATGGTGGGCTTGGGGCCGTGCTGGCGGATCATCTCGACGGC
>JBDKHE010000317.1:0-3672 GCA_039797805.1 Verrucomicrobiota bacterium | reverse complement strand
CGATGATGAGACCACCCGGGCGGTGCGAGTGGCCATTGACCTGGGCTACCGGCATATCGACACGGCGATGATCTATCGCAACGAGCGCGGCGTCGGTCGCGCCATCCGCGAGTGCGGAGTGCCGCGGGAGGAGCTCTTCATCACGACCAAGGCCTGGAACGATGACATCCGCGCCAACCGCATTGATGCGGCTTGCGACGAGAGCCTGGGCCGCCTGGGCCTCGATTACCTGGACCTCTACCTCTTGCATTGGCCTATCAACGGCCATCATGCCGAGGCTTGGCGCGCCATGGAGACGATCCATCGCTCCGGCCGGGCCCGGTCCATCGGCCTTAGCAATTACATGATTCCTCACTTGGAGGAGATCAAGGCGACGGCCGAGATTCAGCCCGCCGTGAACCAGATTGAATTCCACCCCTACCTGCAGAGCCCCGCGTTGTGCGACTACTGCCGGAATCACGGGATACAACTGACCGCCTGGAGCCCGCTGATGCATGGCGGGGAGTTACTAAAGGATCCCGTGCTGCAGAGCATCGCCGCCCGGCACGGCAAGACCGTCGCCCAGGTCATTCTGCGCTGGAATCTGCAATTCGGGGTCACCACCATACCGAAATCCACACAACCCTCGCGCATCCTCGAAAATGCCTCGGTGTTCGATTTCGCGCTGGATGCTGCCGACATGCAGGCCATCGCCGCGTTGGATGCCGGCCGGAGGAACGGGCCCGACCCATTGAATTTCAATTTTTGACGAGTGTCTGCAGACGCCTTCACCCAGAAGGAGGTCCGTCGATTCGTTGGCCCAGGGTCGTGTCGACGAGGACGATACCCCGATCAGGGTGGCTGATCCGTCGCATGCGCGGCGTTGATTTTTCGCGCCATGAATTTGCGCAAGTATCTGTCCCAGCGCAGCAAACTCCTGTTCATTTTCACCGGATCGTGTCGATTTGTGATTGCTCAGTATGGATTCTCCGCAGTGCCGCATTCTGACCTTGGGTCACCCACCGCCATGTGCCTCGACAAGGGCGCACAATTCATTTTGCTCGGACCTCCTACCCCTGTGAGAATCCTTATTGTCGATGACCTGCCACTAGGACGCCAGCTGATCTCTGACGTCATCTCGTTGATGGGCCATGAGGCAATCGAGGCGGGAGACGGCCACGCCGGTCTGGCCAAGGCCCGGGCTACGCCCTCCCCTGACCTCATCGTCCTCGATGTCAACATGCCGGGCATGGACGGCTTCGAGGTGTGCAAGATCCTCAAGTCCGATCCGCAGACGCAATCCATCCCGATCATTTTCCTGACCTCCCAAGGCGAACCGGAGGACCGGATCCATGGCCTCAATATCGGTGCGGATGACTACCTGACCAAGCCTTTCGCGATCCGGGAGCTTTCGGCCCGCATCGACAAGCGTCTGCAATCCCGCCAGGCCACGGAACTGCTCGTACGCCAACAGAACGAAATCCGGCAGACCTTCGAGCGCTTCGTCGCCCCGCAGATCGTCGAGATTCTCCTGCGGGATCCGACCCACCTTAAACTCGGCGGAGACCTGCAGTCGGTGACCGTCATGTTCACCGACCTCGAGGGCTTCACCAGTCTTTCCGAGGAAACGCCTCCCGATCTCCTCCTCAGTGTGCTCAACCGCTACCACGAGCTGGTTTCGAACCTCGTCCAGAAAAACGGCGGCATCGTCAACAAGTTCATCGGCGACGGCGTGATGGCCCTCTTTAACACGCCCATCCTCCGCGAGGATCACGCCCACAGCGCCGTCGAGGCGGCCCTCGCCATTCGCGAGGCACTGCCCGCCTTGCACGCGGAGTTTGAGCCCCGCTTCCGGCTGCCCATCAAATACGGCATCAGCACCGGTCCGGCCATCGTCGGCAACGTCGGCGCTTCGCACTGCATGGATTTCACGGCCCTGGGTGACACCGTAAACCTCGCCGCCCGGCTGCAAAGCATCGCCACGGGCGGCCAGATCATCATCAGCGGCGACACCCGCGTCCAGTTGGGTCACAGCATCGTCGTCTCCGACATGGGGCTTCTGACCCTCCGCAACCGCGCGAAGGCCATCACGGCCCATCTGGTGACCGGCCGGAGCTGAGACTGCCGCGATTTCGCCCTAACGCCAGCGTCTGGATGTGCCGATTAGGGGGCATGGTCCGTCTCCTCATTCGCTGGCTGCTGCCCGCTTGCTGCCTGCTCGCGCCGCTCTTTGGCGAAGCGGACTGGTCGCGGCTGAAGCTCGGCTTGACCCAGGAGCAGACCACCGAGGCCTTGGGCAAACCCTTGATCCGCACCTACGGAAGAGGTTTCGAGGTCTGGATTTACGACAGTCATGGCGAGGTGCTTTTTGCCGGTGGCCCGGCCACTGGTTGGACGCGTCCCGTACCGAATCCTGAGTCGGCTTCCCGGCCGGTTGAGCGCGATGTCCTCATCAAGCCGCTGGTTCGCCTGCCTCCGTTGCGCAGCCTGGATCCGACCCAAGGCGCCGCGCCGGCCAACAGCGAAGTTCGCTTCCGCTACTCCCGCCAGCGGTAATTCGGCCCTGCCGGAGCCGCTCGTCCTTCGAGTTTCGAGAAAGAGGCCTGCCACCAATTTCGCAAAAATTTGATAAAGGTGCGTCGAGGCAAGCGTCGGTTCATGTGGAGGCTTGAACCGCCAGAATGGAACGGGTACACGATGCTGTGGCCTTCTTCACCCGTATTCTTGACTTTAAGCGCGCTTTCCTAGCCAAGCTTCGTGACAAGCGCGCCCACCCTCGATACCCGGTTGGAGCTGCCTTCCCCTTGAAAGCGTCGCTGCTCCTCGCGGGTCACGATCGTCCGGGCAAGAAGGATTCCGCGTCCGGTTTGAGTTGGAGCGGCCCCTTGGGCAACATTTCCTCGAACGGTTTGAGCGTATTCCTGGCGCCCGCGGCCCAGACCACCCGCGGAGAGGAAACCTTCGTGCGGCTGACCCTGGGTACCCAAACGATCGAGATCCCCTGCACCGTCGCCCATTTCCGCGTGTATGGCAGTTACTCCATCTGCGGGGTGAAGCTTAATTTCTCCGACTTCAAGATTCAGAAGGCCTATCACCAGATCGTGGAAGCGGTGAGCGTGGGTGCCTCTTTTGAGGCGGCCGAATCCAAACCCCGTGCCACGGCCTCGCAGGTGAGCCAGCAGTGGCGCTCGGTCAACCGCTCCTCGCTCTCGGAGTGGCGCAACGCGACCACCCGCAAGGTCGAGCGCTTTGAACTCGTCGTCGGCGAACACCGGCTCATCGGTCACTCCACGCCGCCCACCCTCGAGGTCACAGCCCGCGGCACCAACGTCAAGACCCCCGTCGCGGCCGCCGTCGCCGCCGAGGTGCGCACGTTTTTCCACTGGGTCACCACCAACCTGCCCAAGAACGTGCCGGCCGACCTTCGTGATTTCATGGGGCGTCTCACCCAGGCCGGAGTGGCCCGGGATGGCTGGGCCCCGCCTCCGGCAAAAAAGTAAATCGGAGTTCAAGTGAGAGCTGGATTGCCGACCGCCTCGGTCCGCCTCTAAGGGTTGAGCATGGCCCAATCATCCCGTCGAAATGCCGTCATCGTCGTCCTGATTGTCTTGCTGCTGCTTTTGCTGCTGCTGGTGCGCTGCAACCGTGCTTCCCCGCCCGTCCTTCCTGCGGCCAGCGTCGATCAGGCGTTGG
>JBDKHE010000316.1:0-5027 GCA_039797805.1 Verrucomicrobiota bacterium | reverse complement strand
TCACCGGGTCGCTGGCACCCTTCACGACCGGGACGTCCCGGGCCCGCCGGTTCTCTCCCGGCTTCCCGGCCATCCTTGGATTCGCCGACCTGCACAACCCGGCATTCGCCGACCTGACGCCTCACTGTGCACCCGGCGAACATTTCTACACGGGCGACTGGTCCGGACCGGTTCCCGCCGGTTGGAAGATCGAGGAGGAATCCGGCATGTTCAGAATGGTCTTGGATCCTTCGATCAGCGTCACAGATGACAGCCCTGGTATCGTGCCGCTGCAACCCGCGCACGCCGCCCAGGCCCTGGCGCTGGCCACGCTGACGAAACCCGGCCCGTTTGGCGCACGCACATTGGAGTTGGGTGAATACTTTGGCTGCTTTGACGGGCCCCAATTGGTCGCGATGGCGGGCGAGCGCTTCCATGCCGGTCCCTACCGGGAAATCAGCGCGGTTTGCACCCATCCTGATTACCAAGGTCGCGGCCTGGCCCGCCGCCTGATGAACCGGCTGATCTGCCGCCAGAGGCAGCGCGGGGAAACGACCTTCCTCCACGTGATGTCCGGCAACGACCGCGCCCATGCGTTCTATGAGCGCTTCGGCTTCCGCAACCACCTGCACACCACGGTGCGGGTGGTCACCCGGATCTGAGGTGCTGATCAGCGCGCCACCACGATTGTTTTGCGCAGGCTGAGATCGGCGGCGCGCGAGGAGTTGCCAACGAGCAGTTCCACCGGTCCCGTTTCGACCACCCAGGCGTGAGTGGCGACGTCCCAGTAGGCGAGGTCGGAGGCGCGGACCTTGATCTTCGCGGCCACCGTCTGACCCGGTTCGACCGTGACTCGCTGGAAGCCCTTGAGCGCCTTGGCGGGGCGCTCGACCTTGGATTGCGGGTAACGCACGTAGAGCTGGACCACCTCGTCACCGGCCCGGGTTCCGGTGTTGGTCACGTTCACGCTGACCTCCAGCGTGCCGTCGCGGGCCATGGTTTCTGCGCTGTTCAGGCCGGAGAGCTTGAACGTGGTGTAACTGAGTCCGTAGCCAAAGGCGAACTGCGGCTCCTTTTGCGTATACAGGTAGGTGCGGCCATGCCGGATGTCGTAATCCATCATCGGCGGCAGGTCGGCGAGCGCCTTGGGCCAGGTCTGCACGAGTTTGCCGCCGGGATTGAAGTCCCCGAACAGCACGTCGGCGAGCGCGTTGCCCTGCTCCTGGCTGGCGTGCGTGAGCTGCACGATGGCCGGGGCGTTCTCCACGACCCACGGCATCACGTAGGGAAAATTGGCCACGAGGGCGACCACGGTGCGGGGGTTGGCCTCGAGCACCTTGCGGATGAACGCGACCTGTGCCGGCGGCAGGTCGAGGGACTTGCGGTCCACGCCTTCCTTGCCGTCGCTGGGCTCGGTGAGGATCTCCCAACTCGCATTGCTCTCGGGGTGATTGCCCAGACAGATCACCGCCACATCGCACCGGCGCGCCGTCTCGACCGCGGTGTCGCTCATGTCGGCAACCCACTTGACGCCGAACTTGTCGGGCACCCGGGGCAGGCCGGAACGGCCGTGCGCCTCGATTCCGTCCCGCGGCGGCACGGTGTAAGGCGGCGTGCCCGAATACCAGTCAAGCAACACCGTATTGGCGAGCGGTCCGACGACGGCGATGCTTTTGAATTTCCCGACCTCCAGCGGCAGCAGGCCGCCCTCGTTCTTCAGCAGGACGATCGACTTGCGGGTGACCTCGCGCACCAAGACCCGGGTCGCGGGTTCGTCCCAGGGCTCCGTGCCGCCTTCGCGCCCGATTCTTGCGTAAGGCACGCGTTCGTCCGGATCCAGCAGACCGAGGCGGATGAAGAGGCGGAGTCGCCCGCGGATGGCCTGGTCGATGTCGCCCTCGGTGAGCAGACCGCGCTGCAGCGCCTCCTTCACGCCGTCGGTGCGGTCGAGAAAGAGATTGATGCCGGCCTTGAGGCAAGCAGCCGTGGCCGTCGCGATGTCGGGAAAGGCCTTGTGCTCGTCGACCAGGTGCGAGAGCCCGCCGCCGTCCGTGCAGATGATGCCGTCGAGTCCCCACTCGCCCATGACGATGTCGCGCAACATCGGATGCACGTGGCAGGGCGTGCCGTTGATCGCATTGTAGGCGGCCATCATGGAATGGGCGCCGCCGTCGCGGATCGCCATCTCGAAGGTCTTGGCGTAATATTCCCGCCAGAGTCGCTCATCGAAATCAGAGGAGGTGTGGAAGCGACCGTCCTCGTTGCTGTTGGCGAGAAAATGCTTCAGCAGGCTCGTGGCCTTGAGATAGCTGGGATCATCCCCGGCCAGACCGCGGGCAAAGGCCGTCGCCAGCGTGCCGGCAAGAAAGGGATCTTCCCCGTAGACTTCCTCCGTGCGGCCCCAGCGCGGATCGCGGGCGAGGTCGGCATTGGGCGCCATGACCACCAGGGCGGAGCGTTTGTATTTCTCGCTCTGAAAAAGCCAGCGCACCTCCGTGGCCTGATTGGCAGCGACGCGCTGCAGGAGCGCGGGATCCCAGGTCGCCGCGAGTCCGTAGGCCTGCGGAAATTGCGTGGTGGGCGTGGGGTTGCGCTTGCCCCAGTTGCTCGGTCCGCCCTGGGCCACGCCGTGATAACCCTCGGAGATATTCGTGCCGGTAACCCCAAGGCGCGGCACACCCGGCGTGAAGCCGAGGTTGCCGATCTTTTCATCGAGCGTCATGCGGCCGATGAGATCGGTGATGCGCTCCTCGGTTGGCCGATCGGGGTCCCGGAAGGGAAAGTCGTAGGTCGAGGCAGTCGCGCAGACACCGGAGGCCAGCGCAAGGAGGGTAAGCAGGCGCAGTTTCATGGGGCAACGGCAACTTAGGTCTGCCAAGCTGAAGAAACCATCCCTAAACGATCAGGCTTTCCCGTAGGCGCGCTCCACTTTGGCCACCCGCAGTTGATAGTCAGCATACCAGACTTTCTTGCCGGCGCGCTGGGCCTGCTGATGTTCGGCGTCGCGCTTCCAGGCGCGGATGGAGGCCTCGTCCCGCCAGTAGGATACGGTGATGCCGAGGCCATCGAGGCCGCGGGCGCTCTCCACGCCAAGACACCCCGGCTGCAAGGCGGCCAGTTCGATCATGCGTGCGGCGGTCGCGTCGTATCCCTCGTCAACGTCGGTGCGAAGCGAGGTGAAGATGACGGCGTAATAGGGCGGCTCAGGCGTGCTCGCGAGCCGGGCGGGGTGGTTGATGGCGGTCATGACTCAGGAAGCCTTCGGGTTCAGCACCAGCATGGAGCTGCTGCCCACGAAGAACTCGTAGTTGACCTTGCGGACCTCGCTGACGATGCCCCGCGTTTCCAGCGTGGCTCTCAACCGGTCGAGCTCGGCGTAGGGCTTGCCGCCCGGACCCACCAGCGGATGGATGCGGACTTCGCCATGGCTCACCCGGGCCAGCTCGGCGCAAGCCGCGACATGCCACTCAAAATCGAACCGCGCCGCGTAGATGAAGAGCAGGTGGGCGCAGAGCACGAGATCGAAGGCTCCGTCGAGAAAAGGCAGGAGCGGCAGGGCCGCCTTGACGTAGCGGCCGTGCCGGACCCGGCCCTCATAGTCGGCGAGAAAACGTGAGGCCGCCGCCCGCCGGTCGGCCTCGGCGGCATCAAAGGATGGGAAGGTCTTGAAGCGGAACAGCCGCTGCTTCGTCCGCATCTGCTCGAACATCCGCGCATAGTCATCCCGGATCCGTCCGGCGAGCTCACCCTGGGGCAGGTCGTAAAGCGGGTCGACCGCCACGGCATCAATGCCCCGGCGATGCGCCTCGACGGTGAACGAAGCCGGACCGGCGGCGACATCGAGCACGGCCCGTCCGCGCAGGGCGACCGGGTCGAGCGCGAAGAAGCGGCAGTATTCATCCAGCGTGCGTCCGAAAAACGACACGGCGGGCAGATCGAGGATGGACGCGCCGGTCCGCGGCCGGCGGACGGTCAGTGGGGGTGGCGGTGGGGCGAGCGTGGGCATGGCATGATGTGGTTGGTCTTGGGTTGGTTGGGTTGGGAGAGGGAAAATAAAAAGCCCGACTCGGAAGAGTCGGGCTCGGGTAAGAGGGGAGATTTTTTGTCTGTTTACGCGTGATGCGCGTGATCCCTGCTACACCGAGCCTTGGTAATCCACCAGGCGCGCTTACCCGAAGCCATGGCGGCTACGGATTTGGAACGGCGAAGGTTGGAGCAATGATTCACGGTCGCGTTGATGAGAATTTGCCGGGCCGGGTGCAAGCCGCAATTTTTGCGGCGCGGTTCCGGCCCGCCAAAAGAAAACCCGGGCCCTGCGGCCCGGGTTCACACACCCTGCTCAAAAAATCTTCAGTGGGCCTTGCCCAGGGACAGCAAATGTTTCGCGGCCCGGAAGGGCGCTTCCGTGAAGGAGGGCTTGGCCTTGGCCGCCACCACCGGCGCCGGTTCCTTGGCCTTGGCGATCAATTCCTGCTCGCGCACTTTCACCCAGGCCTCGCGGCGGGCCACTTCCTGTTCGCGGATCATGATCTTCTCCTCGCGGTCCTTCAGTGCGAGCCGGTCATCGCTGAGCCCGCGCCGGGCCGCCTCGAGCAGCGCATGAGCCCGCTCATATTTCTCCCACTTGGCGTCGAGCTCCGCCTGGCTCGGACCCGCCAGCGGCGTGGTCGCTGCCGCCGGCGGCTGGTGTGCACCGAGCGATTGAGGGGGAAGACTTTGGTGCAGTTCGACGAGCGAGCGCAGACGCTGTTCATACTCACGGAGACTGGCTTCCTTCTGATGCATGGTCTCGATGTCGCTGGAGATCTGGTTGCGCAGTTTTTCAAGATGCGCGGCTTCCTGGATCGCTGGTGCAGTAGTGTTCATGGCGGTGAGTGGATTCCTTTATAGCACCAGAATCGACATCCGCCTAGGGGCGCGACCGGCATTTACCCGGCCTTTACTGCTGCAGCCCCGGCTTTTACGTAATTGTAAAGATTGAGAGGGGCGAAACAAATCGAGCCGCCCCACCCCCGCTTCAAGCCCGGAACATGACGTCCTCGCGATTG
>JBDKHE010000315.1:0-3618 GCA_039797805.1 Verrucomicrobiota bacterium | reverse complement strand
CTAAGGCGCCAGCGCTGGCTTTGGGCCGTAGCTGGGCGGGTCGCACCGCGTTGATGTTTGGAAGTGTACCGAGCCATTCTTGAGAGGTCGGACAACAAAAAGTCCCGGTACCTCTTCAGGCACCGGGACTTTTGTAAATTGGTGGTGGAGACTGGAGTCGAACCAGTGAACGGCAAGAGCCGAATTGATTTACAGTCAACGTCCTTTGGCCACTTGGATACTCCACCATCAAGCAAACGAACGGCGAAGGTATGGGGTCGTTGGGCGCTTTGCCAAGAGGTTTTTTGCTTTTCCTTCCGACTCAGATCAAACCGCTTTCCCGGAAGCTGTAATAGCCCAGTCCCCGGGGGTCGGCGGCCAGTTGACCGACGATGACGTGGTCCAGCAGGTCAATATCCAGGGCCCGCGCGGCTTCGCGCAGCTGGCGGGTCACCTGGACGTCGGCCGCACTCGGGGCTGGATCGCCGCTGGGATGATTGTGGACGCACACCACCGCGGCGGCCCCATGGTGCACTGCTTCCCGGAAGACTTCCCGCGGGTGCGCGAGGCTGCTGGTGGCGGTTCCTGAGGAGATTTCCACCTGCTTGATCAGGCGGTTCTTTCGATTGAGACAAAGGACCCAGAATTTTTCCACCGGGAGGCTGACGGTCAGCGGATGGAGGTGGGCGCGGATCAGCTCCGGCCGGTTGAGCAGCGGGAGGGCGGAGGGATCGGTTCCCAGCACGCGCCGGGCGATCTCCATGACCGTGATGAGCTGCAGCGCCTTGATGTGGCCGATGCCCTTGATGCGGCGAAAGTCTGTTTCGCGCCACCGCACGAGATTGGCGAGGCTGCCGGCCTCGGTGATCAGTTGCTGGCTGATCCCGACCACGCTCTGGCCCCGTTGCCCGCTGCGGAGGAGCATAGCGAGGAGTTCGGTGTCACTCAGGGCGCCGGGTCCGAGGCGTTCGAGGCGTTCCTGGGGGCGTTCACCGACGGCGAGGTCCTTGATCCGCGGGGTCGGGTAGGGAAGCGATTCGCTGCTCATGGGCCGGCTGCTTGCGCCCGCTGGCCCACGGGCTTTGAAAATCAGAAGTGTTTGACGTAGGAATTGCGTCGGAGCTTCTCGAGCCAGCGTTCCGTCGCCTTGCGGGAACCCTGCTGGACGAGCGCCCGCTCGATGTCGGGACGCACTTCGTCGATCGGGAGGGCGCCGGCGTATTTGCGCTCGTCGACCTGGAAGAGGAAGGCGCCTTCGGGCATGATCAGCGGCTCGCTGCGTTCGCCTTTCTTGAGATTGAAGATGACGTCGCTGAATTCCTTGCGGAGGTCGGAGCGGCGCAGCCAGCCCATGTCGCCGCCCTTGCTCTTGCGCGAGTCCGAGCTGTACTTGCGGGCGACGTCGGCGAAATCGGCCCCGGCGTTGATTTCCGCCAGAATACCGGTGGCCTTGGTGCGGAGGCTTTCATCGGTGTCACCGGGACCACGGTTGATCTGGATGAGGCGCAGGTGGACGCTGTCCTCCTGGATGAAGCGCTCCTTGTTTTCGTTGTAGTATTCCTCGATGCGCACCGGGCTGATCGTGCTGCCCGACTTGGACTGCTGCTGGCGCATGTAATTATAGATCATGTCCTCTTCGAGCTCGCGGCGATATTCCTTCTGGGAGATGCCGCGGGAACGGAGGTAGGCGAGGTACTTGCTGCGGTCGCCGTCGAACTGGGTGATGATCGTCTCGGCGAGCTGGTTGTCGATGTAGCTGGCCGGCACGCGACGCTTCTCGTCCTTGTAGAATTCCTTCACGATCAGCACGCGGTCGATCAGGTTCTGGATGACGTCTTCCTGCAGAGCCTCGAGCTTTTCGTTGAATTCCTGTTCGCTGCGGCTCTGGTGCTGGATTTCGCCGATGAGGGGTCCGATTTCCCGGCGCACGTCGTCAACGGTGATGACCTTGTCCTCGGCAATGGCAACTATCCCGTTGGCATAACGCAGGTTAAGATTGTCCGTGGCAGGACCTGCCTGTTGGGCGTGGGTGGCGACGCATGCTCCAATAAGACCCAGGGAGGCGAAGATGGCAGAGCGAAAACGGCGGGGACTGATCATGAAGCGGGGAGATTGTGCAAAAAGGTGATAATTTCTTTCAACCTTGCAAGGGGGGTGGGGGCGGTCAAGCGGGGAAAGCGGCTGCTGAGTTGGATGTAATCGTCGCGGCGGCCCGAGTTGCGGAGGCACTTCAGGCGGTTGCCGTCCGTTTCGACGGACAGCACGCCCTTTTGTTCCGCCCTCACGCGGATTTCGGTCACGAGCAGCAAGGTGCGCACGGTATCACCGAAGCGTCCGAAGCGGTCACGGAGTTCCTGTTCGAGTTCTTTCACCTGCTTGGGGCTCTCCGCCAGGGCAAGCCGGCGGTAGAAATCGATGCGCAGGCGCGTCTCGGCGATGTAGTCGGCGGGCAACCGGGCCTGGATGCGGTCAATCTCACCGGCGATGCGCTCGGCCTGGCGCATGGCGGAGAAGCTGTCGGTGGCTTCCGCCCGGGGCGCGGTGGTGTCGGCGCCCTCACCGACAAACACGAAGTCGAGCTTGACGCTGGCCCGGACGTGGGACGCCTGCTTGTCGCCCTTCAGTCGCGCCACGCTTTGACGCAGCAGCTGGCAGTAAAGTTCAAAGCCCACCCCGACGATGTGCCCGCTTTGCTCCGCCCCGAGCAGATTGCCCGCGCCCCGGAGTTCGAGGTCGCGCATGGCGATGCGGAAGCCGGCGCCCAGCTGGTTGTGCTGGCGGATCGCGGTGAGCCGCTGACGGGCGATGTCGAGCAACCGCGTATGTCGGTGCAGGAGGAGGTACGCGTAGGCCTGGTGCTTGAAGCGGCCGACGCGTCCGCGGAGTTGATAGAGTTGCGACAGTCCGAAGCGATCCGCGCCCTCGATGATGAGCGTGTTGCAGTTGGGGATGTCGAGGCCGCTCTCGATGATCGTGGTGCAGACGAGCACCTGGTAAGTGCCGGCCACAAAGTCGGTCATCATGCGCTCGAGGCCTTCGGCCCCCATCTTGCCGTGGCCGACGCCGATCGTGACGCCGGGCAACAGCTCGCGGAGGCGCGCGGCCACGAGATCGATGCTCATGACGCGGTTGTGCAGGTAGAACACCTGGCCGCCCCGGCGGATCTCGTGACGGATGGCCTCGACCACGAGTTTCTCGTCGTAGCTCTTCACGATCGTCTGGATTGGCAGGCGGTTGACGGGCGCCGTTTCGATGGTGCTCAGGTCGCGGGCGCCGGTGAGGGCCAGATAGAGCGTGCGCGGGATCGGCGTGGCGCTCATGGCGAGCATGTCCACGTGGGCGCGCCAGCGCTTGAAGACTTCCTTGTGCTTCACGCCGAAACGTTGCTCCTCGTCGACGATCACGAGGCCGAGGTCGTGGAACTTGACGTCGTCCTGCACCAGCCGGTGCGTGCCGATGATAATGTCGATCTTGCCGGCGGCGAGGGCCTCGAGGATCCCGTCCTGCTCCTTGCGCGTGCGGAAGCGGCTGAGCATCTCGATGGCCACCGGGTAACCGGCCATGCGCTCGCGAAAACTGTTGAGGTGTTGCTGCGCGAGCACGGTGGTCGGCACGAGCACGGCCACCTGGCGTCCCCCC
>JBDKHE010000314.1:0-15549 GCA_039797805.1 Verrucomicrobiota bacterium | reverse complement strand
CCGCCATGTTCAACCGCCAGATCATCGCCGGCGCCAAGGAAGGCATCGTGGTGCTGGACCGCAAGCTGCGGTACCTCGTCTGGAACCCCTACATGGAGGAATTGCTCGGGTTGCCGGCCGACCAGGTGCTGGGCCGGCATCCGCTGGAGGTTTTTCCCTGGGTCAAGGACGGCGGTCAGCTGGCCGCGATGGAGCGCGCGCTCCGCGGCGAAACGGTCATCCTCCCCGACAACCAACGGCTCCGGACCGGGGCCAAGCGCATCTCCTGGATCCATGCCCGGCTGGCCCCGTTCCGCGACGGTCGCGGCGAGATCGTCGGCGTCATCGCCACCATTTCCGACGTCACCGCGCGCAAGCAGTCGGAGGAACAGCTGCGCGCCCTGGCCGGACGCCTCCAATCCGTCCGCGAGGAACAGAGCGCGCACCTGGCCCGCGAGATTCACGACGTGCTGGGCCAGCAGCTCACCGCGCTCAAGCTCGATCTCGCCTGGATCAAGCGCCGGGCCACCACCATCGCCGACCCAACCTTGTCCACCTCCCTGACTCAGAAGCTGACCGACTCCTCCGCGCTCGTCGACGACACCATCCGGACCGTGCAGAAAGTCGCGACCGAGCTGCGACCCGGCCTGCTGGACAAGCTCGGCCTGACGGCCGCCCTTGAACACGAGGCGAAGCAGTTTGCCGCCCGCGCAAGCCTGCAGCACGGCTTGAAACTTGAGAAGGCCCCGGCCGACCTGGAATTGAAGAGATCGATCGAGGTCTTCCGGATCTACCAGGAAATCCTGACCAACATCGCCCGACACGCCCAGGCCACCCGCTTTGAGGTGGATTTGAACACCGACAGCAGCAGCCTGCAGCTCAAGGTCTCGGACAACGGCCGCGGCATCTCGGAGCAGCAGCTGTCCGGCACCCGTTCGCTCGGCCTGCTCGGCATGCAGGAACGCGCCCAGTTGCTCGGCGGCACACTGGACATCCGAGGCTCAGCTGGTAAAGGAACGGTTGTCGTGCTCACTCTTCCGATCGCAAACCCCACATGAAAATCCTGCTCGTCGACGACCATCAGGTGGTCCGCCAAGGTTTGAAACAGATGCTCGCGGACGAGTACCCGAAGGCCGCGTTCGGCGAGGCCGGCACCGCCGCCGAAGCGGTGCAGGCCATCCATCGACAGAAATGGGACCTGGTCCTGCTGGATCTGAACCTGCCGGGCCGCGGTGGGCTCGATGCCTTGGGCGACTTCAAGGCCGCGCAACCCTTGCTGCCGGTACTTGTGCTGAGCATGCATCCGGAGGCTGAGTTTGCCGTGCAGGCGCTCCGCGCCGGTGCCGCGGGCTACCTGACCAAGCAGAGTGCCGCGGAGGAACTGCTGGCCGCGGTCCAGAAAGCGCTCGAGGGCGGCCGCTACATCACGGCCTCGCTCGCGGAAAAACTCGCCGCCGACGTCGCGGGTGACAACCGCCAGCTGCCACACGAGGAGCTTTCGCCCCGGGAATTCGAGACTTTGCGCCGGCTCGCCGCCGGTCACTCCGTGAAGGAGATCAGCAGCAGTCTCGGGCTCAGCAGCAAGACGGTGAGCACCTACCGCGCCCGCGTGCTGGAGAAACTGAAGCTTCGCACCACCGTCGACCTGGCGCGCTATGCGATGGAACACGGTCTGGTGAAGTAAACCGCCACCGCACGGGAGTTGTCGGGGCTGGACGGGGAACCATTCCTGTAGGACATGCCCTACAAACTCCGGAGGCCTGACTGACAACAGGTTCAGCCAATACCCAACTAGGCGATCAGGTGCATTCGGGTTAGGGTGGTGCACGTCGCGCAAGTCGCGCCAACCAACCACTTAACCCTATGAAACACATCCATCGCCTCCAGGCTTCCCTCCTCATCGCTGCTGCCGCCCTCTTCGGTGCGGCCCAAATGTCCGCCGACGTCGTCGTGACGAAGAGCGGTGCGCAGATCACCGGAAAGGTCTCCAAGATCGGCGCCGGCTCCGTCGTCGTCACCACCGACTACGCCGGCGACATCACGATCAAGCAGTCCGAAGTGACCGCGATCAACACCGACGCTCCCGTCGCCGTCCGCCTCAACAACGGCACCCGTATCGACGGCACCGTCAGCACCAACGGCAACCAGCTGCAGATCGTCAACACCGACGGCACCATCAGCACCAAGGTTGACCAGGTCGCCGCGTCCTGGGCCGCCGGCGGCAAGGACCCGCAGCAGGTCGCCTTGGAGAAGCGCTGGGCTTATGAGGCCTCCTTCGACATCACGGGCCGCTCCGGCAACAAGAGCCAGCTCGGCACCTCCGCCGGCCTCCGCGCGACCCTCGCCGGCGTCGACGACACGCTCGTGTTCTATTCCGCCTACGACCGCCAGTCCACCGACGGCAACAAGTCGGCCGACCAGTTCAAAGCCGGCGTTGACTACTCCAGCATTTTCGCCGGCAACAACTCCTGGTACGTCCGCGACGAGGGCGGCTTCGACCGCATCAAGGACATCACCTTCTACAATGTCGCGGCCGCCGGTTTCGGCTATGCCTTCATCAAGAAGCCCGACCAGACGCTCACGGGCCGCGTCGGTCTCTCGTTCCGCAATGAAAACTACAAGAACCCGCTGACCACCGACGTCAACGCCGCCGGTATCGATCTCGGTCTCAGCCACAGCCTGAAGCTGAACAACGCCAGCCTGGTCAACCGGATCTCGCTGACGCCCGCCTTCAGCGACTTCGGCAACTTCCGCCTGACCCACGAGAGCTATCTCGAGCTGCCGCTCACGAACCCGAACTGGAAACTCCGCTTCGGCCTGACCAACGACTACAACAGCAAGCCCGGCGTGGGCGTGAAGAAGCTCGATACCGGCTACTTCTCCCGCCTCGTGCTGAACTGGAAGTAACCCCTTCCCACCCACTTCACCCCTCCCGGAGCCACGCCTCCGGGAGAGCGGTGTTTCCTCTTTCCCCAACCCTGTCTCTTTTCGCCCATGTCTACGACCATCCCTTCATCCCACTCCTGGAAATTCGCCCGCATCGGCGGCCTTGATCAGGTCATTCTCGCATCCGGCACCGACCTGCAAAACCTCGCCCACCTCGACCAGAAGCTCTGGGTCGCCCTGAGCTGCCCGGTGAAGGGGCTCGAACTCGACGAGAAGACCCTCGCGCTCATCGACAGTGACGGCGACGGCAGCATCCGCGTGCCGGAGCTGATCAGCGCGGTCAATTGGGCCGCCGCCCGCCTGGCAGACCCCGGGGTGCTGCTACAGGGCGCGGACGGATTGCCTTTGTCGGCCATCAACACGCAAACACCGGAAGGCAAGGTGCTACATGCCTCGGCGAGGCAGATCCTGCGCAATCTCGGCATGAAGGACGGCTCCGTCCTGACCGTCGCCCAGGCGGCGGACACGGCCCGGATTTTCGCCGGCAACGCCCTCAATGGCGACGGCGTCATTCCCCCGGAAGCCACCGAGGACGCCGACGTGCAGGCGCTTATCAAGGACATTGTCACCTGCTACGAAGGGACCAAGGACCTCACCGGTTCCGTGGGCGTCACGGCGGAGATGATCAACTCGTTCTACGCCGACCTGACCGCCTACACGGAATGGATGAAGCTCAGCTCGACCAAGGACATCGCCGTCCTCGGTGAAAACACCACCGCCGCCGTGAACGCCATCCGGGCGGTCCGCGCCAAGGTGGAGGACTATTTCGGCCGCTGCCGGCTCGCCGCGTTTGATGCGCGGGCCACGAGCGCACTCAACCGGGCCGAGAGCGAATACCTCGCGCTCGCCGCCAAGGACATGAAGATCACGGCCGACGAGGTGGCGGGCTTCCCGCTTTCCCGGATCGAAGCCGGCCGCCCGCTCCCCCTCTTGGAAGGGGTCAATCCCGCTTGGGCCGCCGCCCTCGCCACCCTGCACAAGGACGTGGTTTCGCTGATGTTGGGGTCCAGCAAGACCGCCCTCACCGAGAACGAGTGGATCACGTTGAACGCCCGTTTTGCCGCCTACGAAATCTGGCTCGGCAGCAAGGCCGGCACCAAGGTCGAGGACCTCGGCATGCCCCGCATCCGGGAGATCCTTGCCGGCAAGGGCCGCGACAAACTCGCCGCCCTCGTCGCCCAGGACAAGGCCCTCGAACCCGAGTTCAAGGCGATCAACGAGGTCGAACGCCTCACGCGCTTCCACCGCGACCTGCGTGCGCTGCTCCACAATTTCGTCAACTTCGCCGACTTCTACTCCCCCGACCGCCTGGCCACTTTCCAAGCCGGCACGCTCTACCTCGACAGCCGCAGCACCGAGCTCTGCATCCGTGTGGACGCCGCCAACCCGCTTGCGGCCATGAGCAAGGCCTACATCGCCTACTGCGCCTGCAAGCGGTCCGGCGGGAAGACGATGAACATCGCCGCCTGCTTCACCCAGGGCGACAGCGACTACCTGTTCGTCGGCCGCAACGGCGTGTTCTACGACCGCCAGGGCAAGGACTGGGATGCCCGGATCACCAGCGTGGTAGAGAACCCGATCAGCATCCGCCAGGCCTTCTGGTCGCCGTACAAGAAATTCCTCCGCATGATCGAGGAGCAGGTGGCCAAGCGCGCCGCCGCCGCCGAAGCCGCGTCCAACAGCAAGCTCGCCGGAGCCGCCGCCGGAGCCGCCAAGGTCGAGCCGCCCAAGAAGGTCGATATCGGCGCGGTGGCTGCGATCGGTGTCGCCATCTCGGGCGCCGTCACGGCCCTGACGCTGATTCTCGGCTACGTCTTCCAACTCAAACCCTGGCAGTACCCGCTGGTGCTGGTTGGCCTGATGCTCGTCATTTCCACCCCCTCCATGGTCATCGCCTGGATGAAACTCCGCCAGCGCACCCTCGGCCCCATCCTCGAGGGCAACGGCTGGGCCGTGAACGGCCGGGTGAAGATCAACGTCCCCTTCGGCACCAAGCTGACCGACATGGCGGAAATGCCTGCCGGCGCCCAGCGCTCGCTGGTGGATCCCTACGAGGACAAGGCGGCCGCCCGCCGGCGTCGCCTCCTCGGCGTCCTGCTCTTCGTCCTCGTGGCCGCCGCCGGGTACATCCGCTGGGACCGCCACGAACGCGGCCACTACTTCTGGCAGACCCCCGCCCCCGCGGCACTCACCCCGGCGGCTCCGGCCGCCGATGCCCCGGTACCCGCTCCCGCCAAATAATCGCTGGTACCCGCCGCAACCTCGGGTTCCTCCCTTCCCGCAAAGCCGAACAACTTCGTCGCCATGATCAACGCCCAACCAGGCAAACCCTACCGAGTCTTCCTCGCGGACGATTCGTCGTTGGTGCGCGAAAAGATGCGGCGGCTGCTGTCGGCTCTGCCGCGGATCACCATCTGCGGTGAAACGGCGGACGCCCCAGGAGCCGTGGCGGCGATCCACGCCTCGCATGCCGACGCTGTGATCCTCGACATCGACCTGCATGAGGGCAGCGGTCTCGACGTCCTCACGGCGTTGAAAGAAAAGGCCAACGCCCCCGTCGTCATTATCCTGACCATCCATGCGTTTGCGGGAATGGGCCGCTACTACCTTGAGGCCGGAGCAGACCACTATTTCGAAAAAGGCGCCGATTTCGACGCCCTGTTGAATCTGCTGGAGAAACTGAGCCTGGAGGCCGATACCGATGAGTAATTTCTCCTCGTTCCCCTTTGGCTCCGGCGGGCCGCCGGACAAAGATGCCGCGAACCCGTCCGAGCCGTTGCTTCGCCAACTGCTGGCGCAGACGGAAGAATGCTATCTGGTCCTGACCACCGACGGCCAAATCCGGTGGATGAATGAGAGCGCCCGGTCGCAGCTGCAGTCGCGCGGTATAGCGAATCCCGGATCATGGGTGGAACTATGGTCCGCCCAGCAGGAGAGCGCGGCCCGGACCGCCCTGGCCGCCGCCTCACAGGGCCGCAGCCAGTTCAAGGGCCTGCAGAGCACGGCCACCGGAGATGAGAACACCTGGGAGTGCCGGCTTAGCCACGTTCCGTCAGACACCGCCCCCCTGCCCCTGGTGATGTGCGTCGCGCGCAACGTGACCACGCAGAACAAGGCCGCCAGCAGCCTGCAGGAATCCGAATCCCGTCATCGTTTCGTGATCGAGCATGCCGTTGATGGAATCTTTCAGAACGCCCTCGATCACACGACCACGGCCATGAATCCGGCGCTGGCCGCCATGCTTGGTTACACCAATGCCTATGTGGCGCTGGCCGACTGGCCCGGCTTCCTGCTCGAGAGTTTTGTGGACGCCGGCCGGCGGACCGAGCTGCAGAGCCTGCTCGGGAAGCAGGATGTCGTCCGCGGCTTCGAGTATCAGCTGCAACGACGCGGTGGCAGCCGGCTGTGGTGCTCGCTCACCCTGCGCGCCCGACGCGACCGACCGGGCCGGTTGCTGGGCTATGCCGGCTACATCCGGGACATCAGCCAGTACAAGATGGCCGAAAAGCTGGTCCGCGAGCAGGCCGATTTCATCAATCGGTCGCATCATTCGATCATGGTGACCGACCTGCATGGACGGTTCACCTTCTGGAACAAGGGTTCGGAGCGGGTCTTTGGCTACCGCGCGGAGGAAATCCTCGGTCAGAAGGAAGATTTGATCGCCGGCTCCAACGCCAGCCATCTCCGCGAAATCGCCGCGACGGTGCACACCAGGGGCGAATGGCGCGGAGAACTTTCCCTCGTGGCCAAGTCCGGCCAACCCGTCATTGCCGAAGTCCATTTTTCCCTGATCAGGGACGAGAAGGGCACGCCGACGGCGCGCCTCGGCATCGCCTCGGATGTCACCATCAAGAAGCAGCTCGAGGAGCTTAGCTTTCATGCGCAGCGCATGGACAACCTTGGCCTGCTGGCGGCCGGCATTGCCCACGACCTGAACAACACTCTCACCCCCATTTTGCTGAGCACCCAGATGCTCTTCGACCACGTCGCCGACGACCAGGGCCGGCAGATGCTGGAGCTGGTGCAGGCCAGCGCCCGCCGCGGCTCCGATCTCGTGAAGGAGATTCTCAAGCAATCCAGCCAGGCCGCCGGAGAGATCCGCCGATTGGAAATCACCGGCACAATCGAGGATCTGGCCAGGCTCATCCGCCAAACCTTTCCCAAATCCATCACCTATCACCAATCGATCGACGCCGGTCTCTGGTCCATCCAAGGCAATGCGATCCATCTGCACCAGGTGCTGCTCAACCTCTGTGTCAACGCCCGTGACGCCATGCCCGAGGGCGGGCAGCTCCAAGTGAAGGCCGCGAACCGCCACCTTGACGCCGTCGCTGCCAGTACCATCAAGGGCGACCGCCCAGGGACCTATGTGTTGCTCGAGGTCAAGGATACCGGAGTGGGCATTCCACCGGAGATCGCCGACCGCATCTGGGATTCGTTTTATACCACCAAGGACAAAGAACGTGGCACCGGTCTGGGCCTGACCACGGTTCGCGGCATCGTCGAGCAACACCGCGGCTTCGTGACCCTGGACAGTGAGGTCGGAGCCGGCACCACCTTCGGGATCTGGCTGCCCGCCGACACCACCGGCCGCCCGCCGGAGGTTGTACCGCAACCGGCCGGTGTGACCCGTGGTAAGGGCGAACTCATCATGGTCGTGGATGACGAGCCCAACATCCGTGACCTCGCGTACTCGGTCCTGACGCGGAAAGGCTACGAGGTGATCCTGGCGGCGGACGGCACCGAGGCGTTGCAGCGATTCCGGAAAAGCGAACGCCCGGTGGACCTCGTCATCACCGACCTGCAGATGCCCAACCAGGATGGCCGCACGCTGATCACCCAGCTCCACGAGCTGGAACCTTCGACCAAGATCCTCGTCATCAGCGGCAGCAGGACGGACCATCTCCCCGACCGGCCCAACCTGGCCATTTTGCCCAAGCCGTTCGCCATGGATCGGATGCTGACGAACGTCTATGACCTGCTGGCCGGTTGAACCAGCCGCCGGGCACCGGTTACTTGGGCCAGTCAGTCAGCCCAGCATGGACAACAGGGCCGACGTCTTACATGGATGATCCATGCCGGCAGAGTCCGATCCTCCACGCAAAGTCTACGGTTTCAAGGAACGTGAATTCAAGCGCGACAACGCGCCGACCTCGGCCGCAGCCCCCGCCCCGACCGCCAAGGATCTCGCGATGATGTCGACCGCCGACGCTCCGGTTACGCCGCCAAGGAAGCCCGCGAATGCATCCAAGCCCGACGACCCCAACGACGTCTACGCGGTGCTCCGCGCCAACCGCGCCGTCGAGGATCAGGCGGGGCTGAGCGAGGTCGAGATCCGCGAAATCAAGTCACGGCGCAAGCGCGACTACTGGCTGGTGTTGATCGGCGGGAATCTGGCGATTTTGGGCGCGGTGGGCCTGAGCGGACTGAATCCCATCTCCTCCCTGTTCGGACTCGCGGGCATCATCCTCTTCAGCATCAGCCTCACCTGGATCATGTGGCAGGTCATGGACAAATACTGAGCGGGTAGACCGGAAGACAGCGAGCGACCCAGTCCTCGGCGCAGTCGCCGGCCCTCCGGATTGCTCAGACGGGAGATGAACCGGTCCGCGCCTGCACCGCCCAGCGATAGAGCTGGACGTAATGCGGCGCGCTCGCCCGCCACGAAAAATCCTGCGCCATCGCCCGCTGGCGCATCGCGGCAAACTCGGTGGGGCGGTCGTACCAGGTGGCGCAGGCCCAGCCGATCGTGTCGGTCAGCGCGTTCACCGTGGCGTCATTGAAGACAAAACCGGTGCCCACCGGCTGCCCTTCGACGAAATTCTGCACGGTGTCCACGAGCCCGCCCGTCGCCCGCACGAGCGGCAGCGTGCCGTAGCGCATGGCGTACATCTGCGTGAGTCCGCAGGGCTCGGACCGGCTCGGCATGACAAAGCAGTCCGAACCGGCCTGGATGAGCCGGGCGAGCCGGCCGTCAAAACCGATGTGCACGCCGACCCGTCCGCGATAGGCTCCCGCCGCCCAGTTGAAGTCATTTTCCAACCGCGATTCCCCGCTGCCCAGCAGCACGAGCTGCAGGTCCATCCGGTCCATGATGGTGACCATGGCATCGGCCAGGAGATCGAGTCCCTTTTGCGAAGCCAATCGCGAGACCACCCCGAACACGGGCACCTCGGGCCGCGCCTCCAATCCGAAGCGCTCCTGCAGCCGGGCCTTGCACACGGCCTTGCCGGCCAGGTTGGCGGCGGAGTAATGCGCCGGCAGCGTGCGATCGCGCAGCGGATCCCACGACTCGTCGTCGATCCCGTTGAGAATGCCCACGAGGTCGCCGGCCCGGTAGCGCAAAACCCCATCCAGTCCGAAGCCGCCATCCGGCGTCCTGACTTCGGCCGCATAGGTCGGGCTCACCGTGGAGAGCTTGGTTGCATGGTAGAGCCCCGCCTTCATCAGGTTCACCATGCCGCCGGCCTCCAGGCCATCGCGGCGGATCTCCGCCCAGGGCAACCGCGCAAAATCCACTACCCGCGAGGGCGAGTAGCCCTGGTGCTCAAGGTTGTGGATCGTGAACACCGTCGCCGTGCGCCCCAACGGGGTATCCCGCAACGTCGTGTTGAGCATCAGGGGCAGCAGGCCGGTCGTCCAGTCGTGGCAGTGGATGACGTCGGGGATCCAGTCGAGCTGCTGACAGAGCGCGAGTGCCCCGCGGCAGAGGAAAGCGTAGCGGAGATCATTGTCCGCGTGCGCCCCCCACGGTCCGGTATAGACCTCGGGCCGGGCAAAGTGATCGTGATTCTCCAGGAAATACGCCGGAACCTTCGAACCCGGCAGCACCGTCTCCCACGTCCGGGCCCATTGGGTCGAGGCCCCCACCTCCACGCCCAGCGGCGCCGGCAGCGCCTGCCACGCATCGGTGCGCCGGATCGAGCCGTAGGCCGGGCACACCACGCGCACATCGTGCCCCAGGCGGATGAGATCCTTCGGCAGGGCGCCCACCATGTCGGCCAATCCGCCGACCTTCACGAAGGGTTCAACCTCGGGAGTGACAAAAAGAATCTTCAACGGAGACACGCCCAAGTGGAACCCATGCCCGCATAATTGCCGAGCGCAAATTCGGATCGGCGCCACCCCGGTCCATCGTAATTCTTGCCAAATCCCAGGCCACTCAATTCCCTGATGGCAACGTGGCCACCGTTTATCGACCGGCCGGTGCTCCGTCCGTCGGAGCAAACCGGCCCTATGCGCTATTGCTCGCCTTGAGCAGTCTGGCGGTCTGTGCGGTGTGTGTCGGCTGGCCGGAGGTCATGAACATGCTGGGAGTCGGCCACGGTGGCCGTTGGTTTCTCGATCTTGAAACCCTCCTGCATTCGATCGCCGTGCAACGCCACGGCATCGACCCGTACACCCTGCCCTACGATATCCAGCATTGGTATTCGCACTGGTGGCTGTTGCTGGAGCCCACCGGCGTATCGCGGGCGGACACGCTCTGGCTTGGCGCGGTCATCACCGCGTGCGTGGTGGCGGCCGTGTGTCTGCTCGTGCGGCCCCGCACGCTGGGAGAAGTCTGCTGGACCCTGGCGGTGTTTGGCTCCGCCCCGATTCTGCTGGGCCTCAACCGGGCCAACATCGACCTCGTTCTTTTTCTGATCCTGGGCCCCTGCGTGCCCGCGCTCATGACCTCGCGTCGCCTCGTGCGCCTGCTGGCAGCGCCCGTGTTGATCGCCCTGGCCGCCGGCTTGAAATACTACCCTGCGGTGGCCGGCCTTATCCTGCTGGCACTGCCGTCGCGGCGGGAGCGCGCGATCAGCCTCTGCCTGTACGCCGGACTGCTCCTGCTTGTCATCCTGAGCGTGGCAGGAGACATCAAGCACTATACCGGCGCCAATGCCGTCCAGGGGCTTTTCACGTTCGGGGCGCCGCTGGCCTTCGGACCCTTGGGTCTGACGACTACGATCGGCCTGGGCCTAACCCTGGGCTTTCTGGGCGCAAGCGGCCTCGGCATCGCCTGCGCCCTGGACCTGCGCAACCCGCTGGCGCCACCGGAACGGAGCAGGGATCACCTCTTTTTCATTCTCGGCGCCATCGTCCTGACCGGCTGTTTTGTGGCTTCAACCAACTATGCCTACCGCTGGATCTTTTCTTTTTGGATGCTGCCGTTCCTGATCCGGCTGCGCCCTGCGAGCTCCCGCCGGGCGCTCTGCTGGTTAAGGAACGCCACGCTCGCCCTCCTGATCGCCGTGCTTTGGACCGAGGGCCTCGTCGTGGTGGCGCTCAACATCATTCCCCATACGCTCGCGACCAATATTCGCTGCCAGGAGGTTGCGAATCTGACCGTGCAGGCGATGACCTGGCTGCTCTTTGCCTGCCTCAGCGGCTGGCTTGCCCATTTTGTCCTGATGGCCGGCCGGGGCGGACCGGACCCCGCCGGCCAAAGGCCCGGCGATTGAGTGTTCCCGCCCGGCGAGCGGGCCGGCCAGGGCGGTTCAACGCTTGGCGACCGGGTAGCTGCCGAGCCACTTCACCAGCGGGCACTGCCGGCGCAGCGCCTTCAGCGCCGACTGCATCTCGGGATCCTCGTAGTGGCCGACCACATCAAGGAAGAAGATGTAATCCCACGGACGCAGCCGGCTCGGACGCGACTCGATGCGCGTGAGGTTCAGCTTGCGCCGGTCAAAGGGCTGGAGGGCGTGCAGGAGCGCACCGGGCTCATGGTGCAGCGAAACGAGCAGGCTGGTCTTGTCGTGACCCTTGCCCGACGGGCCGGAGGGCTCGTGACCGAGAATGCCGAAACGCGACGTGTTGTTCTTCTGGTCCTGGATGTGTTCGGACTGGATCGCCACACCGTAGCGCTCGGCCGCCAGCGGCGGGGCGACGGCGGCGGCGCCCTTCTCCTTGGCGGCGTGCTGCACGCCGAGGGCCGTGCTGTCCACATCGATGAGCTGGGCGTGCGGCAGGTGGCGCTGCAACCAGCGGCGGCACTGCGCGAGCGCCTGGTCCTTGGAGTAGACCTTTTTGATCTTCGTCAGAGGGCTGTTGGAGATGAGGGCGTGCTCGATGGAGAGTTGCACCTCGGCGACGATCTTCAGCGGCGTCTCGACAAAGAGATCGAGGGAATCCCGCACGGAGCCCTCGGTGGAGTTTTCCACCGGCACGACCCCGTAGTCGGCCTCGCCCTTTTCGACGGCGGCAAACACGTCGGCCAGCGACTGCATCGGCCGGTATTCCACGCTGGCGCCGAACTTCTTGAGCGCGGCCTGGTGGGTGTTGGTCGCCTCGGGCCCCAGGTAGGCGATGACGAGCGGCTTCTCCAGCGCGATGGCGGCGGACATGATCTCGCGGTAAATGGCCTGGAGCGCGGCAGGCTTGATCGGTCCCTGATTGGCCGCGTGCACGCGGCGCAGGACGTCGGCTTCACGCTCGGCCACATAGATACGGGTGCGCGCGCCGCGCTTCAGCTCGCCGATCTGTTGCGCGAGTTTCAGGCGGGTGTTGAGCAGTTTGACCGCCTTCTGGTCGAGGGCATCGATGTCGGCGCGGATTTTGGCGAGTTCCTTCTTCATTGGGTCTGGGCGGCGGTGGAGCGGGATGGGCGGCGCAAAGCATGGAGGGCCTTGGCCCGGGTAATCAACTCCGCAAGCACGGCGGGGGTGACCGCCTGCTTCGGGTCGTCGCCGAGACCGTGGCTCGGGCTGACGTGAGCCTCGATGCAAAGGCCGTCGGCGCCGTAGGCCACGGCCGCGAGGGCACAGGCCGGCACATAGGCCGCCTTGCCGACCGAGTGGGAAGGATCGACGACCACCGGAGCCCAAGTGCGCTCCTTGAGCAGCGGCGTGATGGCCTCATCGGGCTGGTTGCGGTAGCCGTCGAGTCCGGGCTGGGTGCCGCGGGGACACAGAATGACGTTCGGATTGCCAAAATTGACGATGTACTCGGCGGCCGAGATGAACTCGTTGAGCGTACCGGTGTGCATGCCGCGCTTGAGCAACACGGCCACCGGCTTGCCGGCGATGGCGGCGCCGACCTGACGGAGCAGCGAATAGTTGAGGGCATTGCGCGCCCCGATCTGGAGCACGTGCACGCCCGCCTCCAGGGCCAGGCGCAGGTGCTCCTCGTCCATCACCTCGGTGTCCACGGGCAGGCCCGTGCGGCGCGAACCCTCCATCAGGATGTCGAGCGACTTGTGGTCACCCTGGAAAGCGTAGGGGTTGGTCCGCGGCTTCCAAACCCCGCCGCGCAGGGCGTGGGCGCCGGCTTCCTTCACGGCCTGCGCCGTCTCGTAGAAGAGATTCGGGTTCTTCGGGTCGATCGTGCAGTGACCGGCCATGATCAGCAGCTCGTCCCCGAGCGTGACCCCGCCGACCTTGATCCGGTGGTGCGCGAGGTCGGACCGGATGTCCATCAGCTTGTGCGGCGACTGGATGGTGTCCACCCGGTCAACGAAATCGAGACCCTCCAGCCGGTTGATCATCAGTTCGTGCCGCTCGTCGCCCACGATGGCGTAAATGGTGCGGAGATCGCCGATGATCGGCTGGATGCGGCAACCGAACTCCGTGACAATGGCGGTCAGTTGATCGACCTCAGCCGGACTGAGGCGGTTGTTCTTGGGAAGGATCATGGCGGATGTGGTTGGAGGGATTGAGGGGTGGAAGGATCGGGTGAAAACAAAAAAACCGCCCGGGAGGGCGGCTCTTCAGCAGTGGAGTCTGATCGGGATCAAACGTTGCTTCAGGACACGCCGCCTCGGGTTTGCCGGGCAAAAAAGCCCGCAAACAAATAGCTAAAGGTGGCGGCGAAGGAATTCATCTGGCTCCAGTGGTGCCGGACCGGACGGGGCCTGTCAATGGTCGGCTTTGGCCGCGTGGGCCCTCGCTTCCACCAACGCGTCCGCCCAGGGAGAGGCCTGGCCGCATGCCAGGCGGGCGGCAGCCCGGGCACTCAGCGCGCCGACGATGTTGCCGGTACCATTGTAGCCGCCCACCGCCCATGTCCGGGCCCGCACTTCCTCCAGCACCGGCAACCCGTCGGGCGTATAGCCGACCGAAGCCGCCCACTGATGGGTGACCGGGGCCGTCACTTTTAGGCGCTCGCGCAGAAATTGCTTCAGTAGACTTTGGATCTTTGACGTCGGCCGGTTCTCAACGGTCCACTCCTCCTCCAGCGCATGGTCCCGGAAACCACCCAGGGCGATGCTTCGGTCGGGCAGCTGCTGCCAATATTCATAACCCTGCCGCCAATAGACCGGCCGCGGGAATGAAACTTCCGGCGCCGGGGCGGTCCCGAGCATCTGCAGACGAGCCGTCCGGATCCGACCGATGAGTTCGGGGATTATCCGCTCCAACCCACCATCGACCGCCACGATCACGGAATCGCAGCTGATCACCCCCAGCTCAGTCACTACGGAGCCCGGCAAGATTCGCCTCACAGGGGAGTGTTCATAAAGCAAGGCGTCCCGCTGCCGTAAGCGGCGGGCCTGGGCCCGCAAACGGCGGAGAGGTTGCATGACCCCATCGGTCGGCAACAGGAGTCCCTCGCCCTCCGGTCCCGCGTAGGCCTCGGCCGAAAAGCCACAATACCGGAGGGCGGCCAGGTGTTTCGCGCAATCCTCGCGCTCCGCCGCATCGGCCGCCAGTCGCAGCGATCCCGTCACCCGCGCGATCTCCGGAAACTCCTCGGCCTGGCGCCGGATCTCCCCGGACGTCAGCCGGTAAATCGTGCTCGCGGCGGACTCGCCGAATTGCGCCACCGTCTCGTTGAAAAACTTGGCCAGCCCGGCGAGGAGGAAACCGCCGTTGCGACCGGCCGCGCCCGCACCGACTCCGCCGGCGTCCACCCCCACGGCGCTCACTCCCAAGGCGCCCAACTCCTCCATGGCCGCCAACCCGGAACCGCCGAGACCGACCACGCACACGTCGGCCCGCACCGGACCGGTCAGCGTCGGCAGGGGCCGCCAATCATGATCTTCCCAGATCGGACTGTTCACAGGATCGATGCTGGCGCGACCGTCCGGCCCCGCCAGCCAATTTGACGCTTACCAGATGTAACCAAGCGAGGTCGTCAGCCGCTGATCCGCCCGCAAACCGGACTCAAGCACCGAACGGTCATAGTCATAATCGAAACGCAGGTTCAGCGACATGCGATCGGTCACCTTGCTCTGCAGGCCGGTGTTGAACTTCAGGCGATAGCTTCCCTCGGTCGGGGCGTTGGCCACGCCGTTGCGCACGTTGAGCGTACCGGTGTCGGAAATCATGAAGGACGATTCCTGCATCAGCTTGACGCGGCTGTTCAGCTGGTACGCATAATCCTGGAAGAACGATCCCAGGAATGCCATCTGGTTGGCGGTGCCGACGCGATCCAAGTATTGGAGCACAGCGCCCAAGCCTACGTTGACCTTGTGCCGGGGCGTGTCGACGAGGCGATAGCCACCGCCGACCTGTTGCTCGAGACTGAGGTCGATCTTGCGCACCGAATCCTCGGCGTAATTGGTGAGCGCCTGGGTAAAGAGGCGTTTGTTGATGTCGTAACGCCAGCGAAAGTCAGCCTCCCGGCGGTCCGTGCCGGTCACCCCGTCGACTTCGGACTGGAGCAATTTGGCCGTGCTGCGAAAAGTGTTGGCTCCCCGCTTGCCGT
>JBDKHE010000313.1:0-2591 GCA_039797805.1 Verrucomicrobiota bacterium | reverse complement strand
TCTCCAGGAACGCATCACCTCGACGAAGAAGGGTTCCATCACCTCGTTCCAAGCCGTGTACGTGCCGGCCGACGATCTCACCGATCCGGCCCCGGCCAACACCTTCGCCCATCTCGACTCGACCATCGTGCTCGAGCGTTCCATCGCCGAGCTCGGCATTTATCCGGCGGTCGACCCGCTCTCCTCGGTCTCGAAGGCCCTCCAGATCGACATCGTCGGCGAGGAACACTACCAGGTCGCCCGCGAGGTCCAGCGCGTCCTCCAGCGCTACAAGGATCTCCAGGACATCATCGCCATTCTCGGTCTCGATGAACTTTCCCCCGAGGACAAGCTCACCGTCTACCGCGCCCGCAAGATCCAGCGTCTCCTCTCGCAACCGTTCGCGGTCGCCGAGGTGTTCACCGGCACCCCGGGCAAGTACGTGCCCGTCAAGGAAACCGTCCGCGGCTTCAAGATGCTGCTAGACGGCGAACTCGACCACATCGGCGAAACCGACTTCTACATGAAGGGTGGCATCGACGAGGTGATCGCCGCCGCCGGCAAAAAGTAACCCGCGCTGCGCGCATCGTTCCAAGCAACAAGTTCCAAGTAACAAGAATCCAAGCGCCTCTCCCCAGACTTGATCCTTGTCACTTAATACTTCTCTCCCAATGCCACTCACCCTCGAAATCGTCACCCCGGAAGCCAAGGTGTACTCCGACACCATCGACTCCGTCGTCATCCCGACGGTCGAGGGCGAGATCGGCGTCCTCCCGGGCCACATCCCCCTGCTCACCCAGGTGCAGGATGGCGAACTCCGGGTCACCAAGGGAGCGACCACCCAGCTCCTCGTCGTCAGCGGCGGGTTTGCGCAGATCGACGGTGACCGCGTCCGCGTTCTCGCCGAAAACGCGATCAACGAGGAAAAGATCGACGAGAACGCCGTCGAGGCCGCCCTCAAGCGGGCCGAGGAGCAGCTGCGTGAGGCCAAGGACATGGATCCGCAGCAGTACGAGCACCTCCAGAGCATGGTCCGCTACTCGGGCGTCCAACTCGCGGTTAAACGTAAAAAGCACTAAGTATCTTTCGCCCCGGCCAACCCTTGTTTGACCCGGGGCTTTTTTCTGCTTCTCTTCTGATACTCAGTCTCAACCTCAATGCCCACGTCTTCCAGCAACCTCTCCCCGCTCTGCCAGCTTCCCGCCGGCGGCACGGCGCGCGTCTGCAAGCTCACCGGTGACGAAAGTTTCTGTCAGCGCGTCAGGGAAATGGGATTCGGCGAAGCCTCGTTGGTCACAAAGATTTCCGGGACCAGCACCAGTCTCTGCCTGGTCAACGGCACCCGCATCGCGCTGAACCACCGGGCGGCCATGAGCATTCTGGTCGAGCTACTGCCCACGAGCGCCCGCTAAGCCCGCCCGCGTTATAGTGAAACTGCCGTCACACATCACGCCGCCACCCCGCCGGCGTCCGGCCTCCGCCAACGACCGCACCCCGGTCTACGCCATCGTCGGCAATCCGAACTGCGGCAAGACCACCCTGTTCAACGCCCTGACCGGTCTCCGCCAGAAAGTGGGCAACTACCCTGGCGTCACGGTCGAAAAGAAAATCGGCACCACCTGGTCCCAGCACGGACTGCCGATCCAGATCATTGATCTGCCCGGCGCCTACTCCCTCGCCGCCCGCTCCCCCGACGAGGCTGTCCTGCGCGACGTCCTGCTCGGTCGCCGCGAAGACACCCCGCAACCCGATCGCATCATCTGTGTCGTCGATGCGGCCAATCTGGAGCGCAATCTCTACCTCGTGCACCAGATCCTCGATCTCGGCCGCCCGCTCATCATCGCTCTCAACATGATGGACATGGCCTCCGGGGCCGGGATGAAGGTGAATGCCGCCGAGCTGGAGCAGGAACTCGGGATTCCGGTCATCCCTTGCGAAGCCGTGCACGGACGCGGACTCGTCGAACTCAAGCTCGCCATGAGCCGGGCCGAACTTCCCCTCGCGCGCCACCGCTGGGACATTCCCGCACCGGTCGCACCCGCGGTCGCCGAACTGCAGGCCTCCCTGACGGAGAACGACCGACGCTCGCCGCTCGTGGCCCGGGCCGAGGCGCTGCTGCTGCTCACCGATTTCGATACGGTGCGGGTGGCCGGCTCCAAACCCCTGAGCGACCGCACGCACGCCATTCTGGCCGGCTGGCGCGAGCGCTGGACCGGCGAAGGCACCGACTGGTCGGCCGCCCTCATTCGCACCCGCTACGAGGCGATCAAGAATCTTTGCCGGAACGTCCTGGTCCGGCCCGCCCTCCAAGGCCCTTCGCTTTCCGACCGTATCGACGCGGTGCTTTGTCACTCCGTCTGGGGTTGGGCCGTGTTCGGCGTGATCATGGCCGCACTGTTCTTCTCCATTTTTTCCCTCGCAGAGGGACCGATGGATTTCATCGACGGACAGGTCGCCGCCCTCGCCGGGTGGGTCAAGGACACGATGCCCCCGGGCGACCTGCGTGACCTGCTCACCGATGGCGTCATCGGCGGCGTGGGCGGGGTCCTCATCTTTCTCCCCCAGATTCTCATTTTGTTCTTCTTCGTCGGTCTCCTTGAAAGCACCGGCTA
>JBDKHE010000312.1:0-8021 GCA_039797805.1 Verrucomicrobiota bacterium | reverse complement strand
AACGCCGGCACGCTGCTGCTTGGGGCCAGCAATGTGATCTCGGACAGCTCCGCGCTGGTGATCGGCAGCGGCGGTCTGGTCGATCTGGGCTGGGGCCACACGGAGACCGTCGCCTCGCTCGCCGGCTCCGGCGTTCTCGACATCAAAGGCGGCCCGTTCACCGCAGGTGACGCCACCAACACCACGTTCTCCGGCGTGATCGCGGACAGCGGCGGCTTCGGCACCTTCAACAAGCAGGGTTCGGGGACGCTCACCCTTTCCGGAGCCAACACCTACAGCGGTGTCACCAACATCAACGCGGGGGTGATCGTCGCCGGGAGCAACAACGCCCTCGGGGCGTCGACTTTTGGCAACACCATCGCGAACGGCGCCGCCCTGCACCTGCAGAACAATATCACGCTCACGGAGGGCAGCTTTTCCGTCACCGGTACCGGCGTCGGCTCCACCGGCGCGATCCGCAATCTGAGTGGCAACAACACGCTCGCCGCCACGCTCAACCTCGGCGGGAACACCACCCTTGCTTCGGACGCGGGCAGCCTGGTCGCGAGCGGCCAGATCGGCCTCGGCGCCAACACGCTCACCGTCAGCGGAGCCGGCAACACCACCCTCAGTGGCGACATCAACGGCTCCGGCGGCCTCACCAAGAACGGCGTCGGCACGCTCACGCTTGGCGGCACCTCGGCCAATTCATTCGGCGGCGCATTAACTATCAACGACGGTACCGTCGCCCTCGCGAAATCGGCCGGGACGAATGCCGTCGCGGGTTCGGCCATCACCATCGGTGACGGCGTCGGCACCGCCGGCTCGGCCGCGCTGCGGCTCGATGCTTCCAACCAGATCGCCGACTCGGCCGGATTGATCACCATCAATGCCGACGGGGCCCTGCGCATGAACAATTTCAGCGAGGGCATCAACACCCTCGGCGGTACCGGCCTTATCGATCTTTCCACCAGCGGCTACCTGACCGTCGGCGTGAATTCGGGTTCATCCAGCTTTGGTGGCTCGATCACCGGCACCGGCACGCTGGAAAAAACCGGTTCCGGCACCCTCACCTTCACGAGCAACATCGCCTTCAACGGAACCCTCACCCTGAGCGGCGGCACGCTGGCGCTCAATAATTCCTCTCTCGGGGCCAACACGCTACTCGTCACCGCCAATTCCACGATCGATTTCGCCGGGGTCTCGAGCCTCAATTTGACCAATCTCTCCATCGCTTCCGGCGTCACCCTGACCGTGCAGAACTGGGCGAACGCCTCCGATTATTTCTTCACCCAGAACTGGGCGGGCGCCACCTTCAACACCACGAGCGTCGCGCCAATGAACCAGGTTGTGTTTACCGGTTTCTCCTCGAACGCCACCAAGTGGCTGTCCTACGACCACCAAATCACGCCGGTGCCCGAACCCTCGACCTATGGCGCTGTGCTGATTGGCGGTGCTTCGCTGCTGCTGGCCTGGCGTCGTCGCCGGCGCAAGTGAGCGATCCGCTCACGCGCGGATGATCACGCCTGCCTCCCGCAGGGCGCCGTTGACCGCCCGCGCCAGTTCCACCGCCCGCGGGCCATCGCCATGCAGGCAGACGGTGTCGACGGTGAGATTCACGTCACTCCCGTCAGTCGCCGTTACCTGGCCGGTCCGCACCATCCTTACAACCCGGTTCACCACGGTGCCTTCATCGGTCACCAGTGCATCTTCCCGGTCGCGCGGCGTGAGCGAGCCATCCGCCTGATAGGAGCGGTCGGCGAAAACTTCACTGGCGACACTCAATCCGCACGCGCAACCGGCCTCAAGCAACCGGCTGCCGGCCAGACCGATCAGCAGCAACCTGGAGTCAGCCTCATACACGGCCTCGGCCACGGCCCGCGCGGTGACCTCGTCCCGCGCAGCCAGATTATAGAGCGCACCATGGGGCTTAACATGCCTCACCCGGGCCCCGCCTTCGGAGGCCAGTTTCATCAACAGGCGGGTTTGCGCCAGGACCAGATCGCGCACTTCCACTGCCGAGATGGCAATCAGGCGACGACCGAAGTGCTCGCGGTCAGCAAACCCCGGATGGGCGCCGATCGCGACCTGATGCTCGAGCGCCAGGGAGATCGTCGCGCGCATGGTCGTCTCATCACCAGCATGACCTCCACAGGCGATGTTTGCCGAGGAGATCAGGGGCATCAATTCCGCATCGTGAGCCATCCCCTCGCCGAGATCACAATTGAGATCAACGGCCGCCATGACTCACCCCACCAGGCGGGCCAGACCCAGCTTGACCCTTCCCAAATCGCGTTCCCGCGCCAGCCAAGCCTGCTGCGCGGTCGCCAGGCTGATCTTCTGAAAGCGGATGGATTCCCCGGGCCGCAGCTGGGCAAAGCGCCCGATGTCCACCCCGGCGACCACGGCGAGACGCGGATAACCGCCCACCGACTGGCGGCTGGGCAAAAGGACGATCGGATTTCCCGAAGGCGGCACCTGGACGACACCGGTGTTCACGGCCGAGGAAATCATTTCCCGCGGCTTCACCATGGTCAGCGCCGGTCCCTGTAGCCGCACCCCCATGCGGTCAGCCTCGCGGGTGGCGGTCCATTCCGCCGAGAAGAAATCGCGCTGGGCGTCATCGGTGAACCAGTCCCATTCCGGTCCGACCATCGCCCGCACGACCCCGGCTTGGGCCAATTTCCCCATCGTCTCAGGCCGCACCGTCCACGGGGTGGATCGTTTTTGCGAGGCCAACAGGGTCCCCAGAATCTTTCCGGCCGTTTCCGATGCTCCAAATACTTTGAGTTCATCTCCCGCCACCAGCGGCCGCCCCTGATGGCCGCCGAGCGCCGCCCGGCGATAGGTGGTGCGGCTTCCCAGCACCACCGGCACGTCGATACCGCCCGCGACCGCTAGCCAGCCCCGCAGGCCGTTGCCGGCCACCCCAAAGCTCACGGTCTCGCCCGCGGCAACCCGCACGGCGCGATCGCGCGGCAGCGGCTCGCCATTGATGGTCGCAAGGAAGTCACCGCCGTTCCAGGCAATGAGCGACTCCCGGGTAAAAATCAGATCCGGGCCGGTCTGGGCCATTTCGAGCAACGCGGCATTCTCCTCGTTGCCCACGATCAGATTGACCACTCGGGCGGCGAAGGTGTCGAGTGCGCCACCCACGACGATGCCGTATTGCTGGAAGCCAATCCGGCCCAGATCCTGCACCGTGGTCAACAAGCCCGGTTTCACCACGCGGATCATTTTCCACCCTCCGTGATGCGCGTGAATTCTTCCCTCGTGATCGATTTGAATTTCACTTCGTCACCGGCCTGCAGCACCACCGGCGGGTCGTTCTCGGGTTGGAACAGTCGCAGCGGCGTGCGGCCGATCAGGTTCCACCCACCGGGTGTCTCTTGCGGATAAATGCCGGTCTGCTCGCCGCCGATACCCACCGACCCGGCCGGCACGTTCATGCGTGGTTTCGCGTGACGCGGAGTAACCAGTTCCTTGGGCAGTCCGCCGAGATAGGGAAAACCCGGGGAAAATCCGATGAGATGCACCTGAGATTTGCCGGCACTGTGCTTCTTGATCACCGCCTCGGTTGATAGCTTGGCCTGGGCCGCGACCCGCTCCAGGTCCGGACCAAACTCCCCGCCGTAGCACACCGGTATTTCCACCAGCCGGGACTTCGTCTTGGCAGATTTCGGGGGATTCTTCAAACGTGCCTCCACGCGTTCCGTGAGCCACTCCACGATTTCCGCTTCCGGTGCCCCGGCCTGCATCACCTTCCATGGATCATAAAACACGGTCACCGTGGTGTAGGCTGGCACGGTTTCACTGACCCCGGGCAACGGTTCGGCCGCCAAGGCACGCCAAGCGGTCTGGACACGACGATGCGTGGACTCGCTTATCGAGTCACCGAACTGCAACAGCAGGGCGCTGTCTCCCAGGGGTGAGATCTGCATGGTTCTGGCTTAAGCGTTGTTGCACGCTTGGCAGCCAAAATCTCTGTGCTAATCCCAATTTCGTGTTTCGCTCATATGTTTGGGTTATGGTTGCCGTATCCGAGGGAATGCTATGCTAGGAAGTGAAATGCTTTCCCGCCCTTACCTCTCCGTCCTGATCGTTGCGTCCTTGGTCATCTCAGGGTGCAAAGACCGCCAAATCACCGCCTACCGCGCCCCCAAGGACCCTGCGCCTGCCGTCATGCCGCCGAGTTCCGGCCAAGCCGGGCTGCCGGCCGATCATCCGCCCATCGGTGGCGGGGCGACGCCCCCCGGCGGATCGAACATGGCCAACACCGCCGTGCCGACAGCCGGAGGATCCGACCTCACCTGGACCGCGCCGTCTTCCTGGACCCCCAAGGCCGGATCAGCCATGCGCAAGGGCAGTTTCTCGGTGAAGGGTGCGGGCGCCGAGGCCGATCTATCAATCACGGCGTTCCCGGGTGATACCGGCGGACTCCACGCCAACCTCAACCGCTGGCGCGGCCAAGTCGGTCTGCCGCCAGCCTCTCCGGCCGAACTCGACGCCGCCCTGCAGCATGTCGACGGACAAGGGCTCCACTTTGAGGTAATCGACCTCGTCGGCACGGGTGGGAATGCCCCCACCCGCCTGCTGGGCGCGATCACCAACTACAATGGCAACAGCTGGTTCTTCAAGCTCACCGGTCCCGACGCCTTGGTCGCCGGGGAGAAGCCCGCCTTCCTCGCCTTCCTGCAAACCGTCAAGACGCCCTGATCATGAACGAGCTCGTCCGCCAGTTCCGCAATTTCTTCGTCTCACTCCAGCTCACGGTAGTGCTGCTGATCCTTTCGCTGCTGATCGTCTTCGTGGCGACCCTCGACCAGGTCAATCTCGGCATCTGGGCTGTGCAGGAAAAATACTTCCGCAGCTTCTTCGTGCTCTGGCGCGTGCCCGGCTCGGATGTCCAACTCCCGGTTTTCCCGGGCGGCTACTTCATCGGCACCCTGCTGCTCATCAACCTCGTCGCGGCCCATATCTACCGCTTCGCCTTCACCTGGAAAAAATTCGGCATCCAGCTCGCCCACGCGGGGCTCATACTTTTGTTGGTGGGTGAACTCCTGACCGGCCTGCTGCAGCAGGACAGCTCCATGCGCCTCGAGGAAGGGCAGACCAAGTCCTACTCGGAGAGCTTTCGCAACTTCGAGCTCGCATTGATCGACCGCACCGACCCGGCCTTCGACGAGGTCGTCGCGATCCCGGAAGCCGTCCTCGGCGACGAGGGCACGGTGCAGCACCCCAAGCTGCCTTTCCAAGTCAAAGTGAAAGCCTACTACGGCAACGCGACCATGCAGATGGGAGACCCGGCGGCCCGACCCGGCATGCCGGTGGCCAACCAGGGGCTCGGTTCGCGGGTGCAGGTCATCCCGCTGGCGCTCACCTACAAGCCGGACGAGATCAACCAGCCGGCTGCGTTCGTCGAAATCATCACTTCCGAGGGCACCCTCGGCACCTGGCTGGTCTCGCCGCTGATCGGCATGGCCCAGTCCTTCAACTACCAGGGACACCAGTGGGAGCTAGCCCTCCGCCTGCAGCGGCACTACCAGCCCTTCTCCCTCAACCTCCTCAAGGTCACCCACGAGGTTTATCCGGGCACCGAGATCCCGAAGAATTTCGCCAGCCGCGTGCGCCTGAAGGACGAGGCCGGCCACGATGACCGCGAGGTGGTCATCTACATGAACAACCCGCTGCGCCACGGCGGTCTGACTTTCTACCAATACCAGATGAACGCCGCCGGCAAGATGTCCGCCTTCCAGGTCGTCCGCAACCCCGGCTGGCTGCTCCCCTACATCGCCTGCATCATGATGGGCATCGGCCTGCTGATTCAGTTCGGCCTATCCCTCACCAGCTTCATCCGCAAGCGCAGTGCGGCCGCCCAGGCCTGAGCCCGCGGCCCGTCCCACCCTCACTGGAATCATCGCCCTGCCGCCACCGTCCTTCACGACCCCAGAGCAAAAATGAAAAAGTTTCTCCCTCTCATCATTCTCCTTCTCGGCGTGGTGTATCTCGCCACCACCTTGCTGCCGGAGAAGAACCCTTCCGCCTTCGATCTGGCCGCCTTCGGCCGCGTGCCGGTGCTGGTGAACGGCCGCATCAAGCCCCTCGACACGGTCGCCCGCACCTCGTTGCTCTCCCTGCAAGGACGCCAGCGCGTCAGCACGCCGGAAATCAGCAAGCCCTTCGTTGCCACGCCGACCGAGTGGCTGGCCACGGTCTTCTTTGACGCGCCGAAGGCCGACACTTTCCCGATCATCAAGATCGACTCGCCCGAGGTGCTCGCCTTGCTGGGACTCAGCGAGGCGGATACCCGCATCAGCTACGACAGCGCGGTGAAGCGCACCTTTGCCGTCCTCGGCTTCCTGCCCTCGACCAAATCCCGCTTCTCGTACGAACAGCTCCGCGCCAAGCTGCCCGAGCTCGACCGCCAGGGACGCCTCGCCGAGCAGGTCGAAGCCCAGCTGCGCACCCCCTTCCAGAAACAGGTGCTCGCCGTGCGCAACCGCGTGATCCTTTACCTGCAGCTCCGTCTTTCCGTGCAGATGCCGGAATCCACCAATTTCCGCGAGGAGCTTGAGCTCTTCCAAAAGGCCCTGCCCGTCGGCGTCGCCTCCGTCCTCGCGAAACAGAAGGGCGAGCCCTACAATGAGGATGCGCTCAAGGTCATGAAGGAAATGGCCGACCGTTTCGCCTACATGGAGCAACTCGGCCACCTGCGCCTCGTGCCGCCGCCCGCCAACGATCAGGATGCCACCAACTGGCGCCTGACCGGCTCAACCCTGTTGGAGTCTTTCGGCACCGGCAAAATTGACCCCACCGTCCTGGACTATGCCCGCCTCGGCGAGGCCTGGCGCAAGGGTGATGCCGCCGCCTTCAACCGTCTGGTCACGACCCTCCACAACGACCTCGAGCCCCGTTATCCGGAGGCCATGCACAAGAGCGACATCGAATCCCGCTTCAATGCTGCCGGGCCGTTCTACAGCAGCATGACCCTCTACGTCTGGGCCTTCTTGCTGGCGATCTTCTCGTGGCTCAAATGGCCGCAGGAACTCGGTCGGGGCGCTTTCTGGCTGCTGACCCTGGCCTTCGTCGCCACCAGCGTGGGCATCTTCACCCGCATGTGGCTGGAAGGCCGCCCGCCGGTCACCAACCTCTACTCCTCCGCCCTCTTCGTTGGTTGGGGGGCCGTGCTGCTCTGCCTGTTTCTGGAGAAAACCTTCGCCAATGCCATCGGCAGCGTGGCCGGTGGCATGATCGGCTTTGCGACGCTTCTGATCGCCCACCACCTTTCCCTCGGTGGGGACACGCTGGAAATGATGCGGGCCGTGCTCGACTCGAACTTCTGGTTGGCGACCCATGTGGTCGTCATCACCATCGGCTACTCGGCTACGTTCCTCGCAGGCTTCCTCGCCCTCATCTACGTGGTGCGCGGGCTTTTCACCCGTTCGTTGGACAAGGCGACGGCCGACGCCCTCGCCCGGATGGTCTACGGCATCGTGTGCTTCGCCACGCTCTTCAGCCTTATCGGCACCGTGCTTGGCGGCATCTGGGCCGACCAGAGCTGGGGCCGCTTCTGGGGCTGGGACCCCAAGGAGAACGGTGCCCTGATCATCGTGATCTGGAACGCGGTGATCCTCCACGCCCGCTGGGGCGGCCTGGTGAAACAGCGTGGGCTCATGTCGCTGGCCATCTTCGGGAATGTCGTCACCAGCTGGAGCTGGTTCGGCGTCAACATGCTGGGCGTCGGTCTCCACAGCTACGGTTTCATGGACGCCGCGTTCTACTGGCTCATCGCCTTTGTCAGCAGCCAGGTGCTGGTGATCGCCCTCGCCCAGATTCCGCTCGATAAGTGGCGCAGCTTTCGGAGCCAGGCTACCGAGGCCTGACCGCTTGAAAGATGGCGACTCTCATTCCGCGTGATCCGCTGCTTGAAGCGGATCACGCGGCGAAGGGGATGTAGCCACGTATTGCTATAAAGTGGAGCCCGAGCTCGCCCCGTCGAACTTGGTGGAAACCCTGCCGGGCAACGCCGCGGTGCGGGCTCC
>JBDKHE010000311.1:0-6825 GCA_039797805.1 Verrucomicrobiota bacterium | reverse complement strand
TGTTGGCGACCGCGGACCAGGCCGTCCATCCGCTCCAGCTGGCGGTGGTCGGCAACGCCCCGTCCACCGTCTGCCAGATATCCTGGAAACGGACCGCGGTGTTGATGTTGGCCGCCGTCGGGAGGTTCAGGCCGGCGCGCATCGAAGAGAGGATCACCACCCGCTGGGTCGGATTGGAGGCCGGATCCGTGATATACACACGGTTGATCCGGCGGCGGTTGGTGGCGATGTCCGCCGGGCTGATGTCGGCGTAGGATCCGACCGTGGTCGTCCAGTTGGCGGCCGTGGGTGCGGTGCCGTTGGCCCGCAGGCAGAGCTTCACCTGTTCACCGAGGTTGTCCAGGGTGCGGGCCTCGGCGTTGACCGCCGCCCGGTCGAGCGAGCGCAGGGTGTTGGGCGCGATCACGCTCGCCAGGATGGCCATGATCGCCAGCACGCCGATGAGTTCGATCAGGCTGAAGCCGGCGGCGGCCCGCAGGAAGTGGAGGGCAGGCGGCTTCATTGGGTGTTCCAGAGCTGCAGGATCGGCAGAATGACGGCGAGGGCCACGGTGCCCACGACGGCGATCAACGTCATCATCATCACCGGGTCAAAGATCGAGAAGACGATCTTGATGCGGCGCGGGATGATCTTGTTGTAGTAATCCGAGACGCTGCGGAGGGCGACGTCCAGGGTGCCGGAGGTCTCGCCCGTGGAGATCATGGTGACCACCGTCGCGGGAAAGACGGAGTGCTGCGACAGGCTCTTGCTGAGCGGCGTGCCTTCCAGCACGGAGTTGCGCACCTGGTCGAGCGCGTGGGCGATGGCCCGGTTGCCCACGAGGCTCCGGCAGATCTCCAGGCCGCGCAGCAGCGGGATGCCCGCCTGGTAGAGCATGCCCAGGTTGCGCGCGAAACGCGACAGGGCGAACATGGCCACCAGCGAGCCGAAGACCGGCACCTGCATGAGGGCGGCATCGAAGGCGCGTCCCAGCTTCTTCGAGCGCAGAGCGACTTTCAACGCCACGGGCAACACCACGACAATGGTCAGCAACGCGGGCCAGAAGTACACGAGGGCTTCGCTGACCGACATCACGATCCGCGTGAGCAAGGGAACCTTCAGCGACAGATCGTTGAGCAGGCCGACAAACTTGGGCACCACGAAGGTGAAGAGCAGCAGCACGAGGGCGAGCGAAGCACCCATCACCATGAGGGGATAGATCAGCGCCTGGCGGACGTCGCCAACCAGTCCGTCAATCCACTCATAGTAGCTGCAGAGATTCTCAAACACCTCCGGCAGACGTCCGCTCACCTCACCCGCCTGCACAATGGAGGTGATCTCGGGGGGGAATACCCGCGGAAAGCCGGCCATGGCCTGGTTCAAGGGCACGCCGACGGAGACTTTCTCCCGCAGCTCGGCCAGCACATCGCCCAGTTTCGAGCCTTCGAAGTCGACGGCGAGCCGGTCCAACGCATTGGGCAGGGTGATCCCGGCCCGTAGCAACAGGGACATCTGGATAAAGAAGCCGATCAGTTCACTGCGACTGATCTTGAGATTGTTGACCTCCGTGCTGGCAGCCACCGCAGCCCCCTCCTCGGCCTCCAGCAGCCAGATTCCGGCGGAGCGCAGGCGATTCTCGACTGTGAGCACGTCATCAGCCTCCAACGTGCCGGAGATGGTCCGGCCGGAGGCGTTGAGGGCACGATAGTGAAACAGGCTCATGATCAGGTTGCGAAGGCGACGCGGAACACTTCTTCCAGCGAGGTATCTCCGTCGAAGGCGCGGCGAAGCCCGTCATCAAACAGCAGCGGCATGCGCTTTTCCCGGGCGATCTCCTTCATCTTTTCAACATCACCGGTCGTCAGGACATTGTTGTAGTCGCTGTCGATGACGAGCTGTTCGAATATCGCCAACCGCCCACGGTAGCCCTGGTGGTTGCACTCCGGGCACCCGCAGGCCTGCCAAAGCACGGGCTCCTGGTCGGTCGGAAGCGGCACGTTGAAGGCGCGCAGATGGGCGACCGGGTCGGGCAGCAGGCGCCGGCAGGAACGGCAGAGCCGGCGCACGAGTCGCTGGGCCACGATCATGTGCAGCGTCGCCGGCAACAGGAAGGGCTCCACCCCCAGGTCAATCAGCCGCGGGATCGCGCTGAAGGAGTCGTTGGTGTGCAGGGAACTGAAAACCAGATGCCCGGTCAGGGCGGCGCGCACCATGAGTTGCGCGGTCTCCTTGTCGCGGGTCTCGCCGACAAGCAGGACATCGGGATCCTGACGCAGCAGCGTGCGCAAGCCCGTGCTGAAGGTGAGGCCGATCTTCTCGTTAACCTGAGTCTGCCGGATGATCGGCAGGCGGTACTCGATCGGGTCCTCGAGGGTGAAGACCGCCCGCTCCTGGCGCTTCACGTTGTTGAGCGCGGTGTAAAGGGTCGTGGTCTTGCCGCTGCCCGTCGGGCCGGTGACCAGCAAGATCCCATGGGGGCGGTCGACCGCCTTCGCAAGCAGGGCCTCGGCCTCCGGCTTCATGCCCAGGGTGCGAAGCTCCAGCTGCAGATTGCCGCTGTCGAGAATACGGAGGACGACGCTCTCCCCGTGGCTCGTCGGCAGACAGGATACGCGCAGATTCAGTTGGTTGCGTCCGAGATCAAAGCTGAAGCGCCCGTCCTGCGGCAGGCGCGTCTCGGACACGTCGAGATTGGCCATGACCTTGATGCGGGCGATGAAGGGCTCCTGCAGATCCTTGGGCACAAGCAGAAAGGGTTGCAGGACGCCGTCGTGGCGCATCCGGATGCGCAGAGATTTCTCGTCGGGCTCAAAATGGATGTCGCTGGCCGACTTCCTCACCGCGGCACCGATGATGAGCTCGATGGCCCGGATCATGGGGGCCGCGGTCTCATCGCCGGTCTTGCGACCGCTGATCTGCATCAGCTCGTCGATCGTCTGGTCGATCGAGCCCGCGCGGTCGTTGACGGCGGAAAGCTTTTCCAGAATGTCGGGACGCGGCGCGCTGAGCACCTCCACCTTCAGATGCGTCAGTTGCTCGATGTAGTCGATGGCGACCACATTGAAGGGGTCGGCCATCACCACCGTGATCTGATCCGGGGAGCGCCGGACCGGAATCAAGCCCGATTCTTTGCAGAATTCATAGGGAATCAGGTCCACCACATCGGACGCGATTTCCAACAGGGCAACATCCACCGTCGGGGTTTGCGCATCCCGGGCAAAGAAGGCGGCGATCGCCTGCTCGGTGACAAAGCCCAGGGCGATCAGGACCTCCCCGAGCATGTTGCCGGTGCGCTTCTGCTCGCGCAGGGCCAGCTCCAGCTGGTGGGAGGTGAGCAGACCTGCTTCCAGCAGGCGATCACCCAAGCGTTTGACAGGAGGTTCTGGCGTGGGGCTGGCCATGGGGGATGTCCGGGCAATCCGAACCAGGCCCCATCCACGAGGGGTTGTCAGCCTGGCGCGATCATCCGATCGGGATTACTGGTGAGCGATGTAGACGTAGACGGTAACGAGACCGTTGCCGGCCACGTTGCCATAGACGACCTTGCCGGCGCTGTCCGGAGACGTGCTGCCGATCGGCTGGGTCATGGAATCGCCATCGAGACGCAGGCTGAGTTCGCGCGCATCATTGAGGGCAACCCCGGGGATGACCGCCGAGACGACGCGGGAACCGGTGGGAAGATTGGTGGTACCGCCCGTGAGCTGGTAGTTGGCGCCGTTGGCCGTGTTGGGCGGATTGGTGTTGGACGTGAGGCAGATGATCCGGGACTGGGTCGCCTGGCTGACGGCACCGGTCGTGGTGGCCACCCAGTTACCCGTCGTGTTGGCCCAAGTCGCACCCGCCAGGGGCGGATTGGCGGGCTGCGTGCCGATCTTAACGGCGAAGCGGCTGTTGAGAATGCCCGCCGTGACAAGCAGGTCGTCGATGCGTGAAGACGCGACCGTCGTGGGCACTGTGCCGTATTTGCCGGCAAAGTCCGTGATGGCCGACTGCATCGAAGTGACCGAAGCCACGGCATTGGTCACCCGCGCGGAGGCGATGGTCGAGAAGACCTTGGGAACGATAATGACCGCCAGAATGGCGATGATGGCGAGAACACCGATCATCTCGACCATGCTGAAGCCCTCGTTGCGTTTGAAACGACGGGGCAGACTGTATGCTTGATTCATGTTCATATAAGTTTGGGCTGAGCCTGCTATCAGTACGGATCGTTCGCCCCTAACTTTAGGTCTGATACGAAGATTCAAATATGCCGTAATGCTTGGGTGAGGCAGATATGCGGCAGGAAGGCGGGGGCTTAGCCGCGCAAATCAGATTCTCTGCGGGGTCGCTTTTTCATGAGGATGAGTCTCTTATGCAGATTCACCTCGGACCCCACGCCTGCAATGCACTCCCTGCTACGCCTTCTTCTGATCCTGCCGCTGCTTGTCGGCCTGGTTAGCGCAGCCACCGCTCCCCCACCGTGGGCTTACGGATTCAAAGAGCCGCTCCCGGCGAATTACACACCGTCGCCGGCCGCCGGCACATCCACCTCACCCGCGAAACATCCCGCCGACCTGCCCTTGCTCGGTCTGCCCGGATCGACGCTGCAGTTCACCCGCGCCGAGATCACCAATATCTTCGGACCCGCGGACTGGTACCCACAGGATCATCCGCCCGCGCCTGATATTGTCACCAAGGGACGGTCCCCCGACATCTGGGCCTGCGCGCGTTGCCACTATGTCAATGGCCGGGGCCGGCCCGAAAATGCGCCGCTCGCCGGCTTGCCGCGCGACTATTTCATCGAACAACTGCTCGCGTTTCGATCCGGCGAACGCCACAGCGCCGATCCGCGCAAGCCCAACACCAGCATGATGGCCGGCTACGCCCACGCCATGACCGACGAGGAAATGCGCGCCGCGGCCGACTACTTTGCCCAACTCACCTGGAGCCCGTGGATCCGCGTCGTGGAAACGGCCATGGTTCCCGCCACCAAGGTATCCGCCGGCATGTTCCTGCCGGTGCCGGATGCTCCCGCCGAAGCCATCGGCGATCGTATCCTGGAGATTCCTGAAGACGAGTATGCTGTCGAATTCCTCCGTAGTCCCCGCGTCGGTTTCATCGCCTACGTTCCCGTGGGCAGTCTGAAACGTGGAGAGGAACTCGTCACGACCGGTGGCGGCCGGACCGCCGCCTGCTCCGCCTGTCACGGCCCGGACTACAGAGGCATGCTTCTGCCGGACACCGGGCATACCCCAGGCATCGCCGGACGCTCCCCCAGCTACGTGGTGCGACAACTCTACGATATCCAAGCCGGCACACGTCACGGCCTGAAGGCTGACTTGATGAAACCCGTCGTGGCCAATCTCACTCCGGCCGACATGCTGGCCATCGTCGCCTATTTGGCCTCGCGCCAACCTTAACAGTCGCCCCCGATCGCCCATGGCTCTGACCTGCCCCCATTGTCGCTCCCCTCTCACCCGGTCGGAAAAATCCTACCGCTGCACTCAGGGCCACAGTTTCGATCTGGCCAAGGAGGGCTACCTCTCCCTCCTGCACGGTCGGCAAAGAGGGGAAGGTCGCGGCGACACGAAGGCGATGATCCAGGCCCGCGACCGCGTCCATCAGGCCGGCGTGTTTGAACCTTTGGTCCAGGCCTTGACGGCGCTGCCCCTGGAAAAGCCCATCAACACGGTGCTCGAGCTGGGCTGCGGCGAAGGCTTTTTCCTGGACCACATCGCCCGCGCCCACGGCATCGCCACCCGCTACGGCCTCGACCTCTCGGTCGACGCCGTGAAACTCGCCGCGCGCCGGCAACCCGACGCGCTGATCCTGCGCGCCGACCTGCTCCATCCCCTGCCCTTCGCCGATGCCAACGTCGATCTGATCCAGTCAATCTTTGCCCCCCGCCCCTTGGCGGAAATCCAACGCTGTCTCCGCCCCGGTGGCTATGCCCTCTTCGTGTTCCCCCAAACCAACCACTGGCAGGAACTCCGCGCCTTCGTCCCGCTCGCCGCAATCGGGGAGGAGAAACTGTCCGCCGAAAAATCAGCCGGTTTCTCTACCGACACCGAATCCACGTTGGAAACAGCGAGGGACCTCACGCATGACCGTTTGGTCGATTTAGTCGGCATGTCTCCCTCTATCTTCAGACTAAACCGAGAGAGCCCTGAATGGCCCAAAAGAATTCCGGAAAGATTGTCCGTTACCCTCGCATTGCGCGTCATCCTCCTGCGCAAGAACTGATCGGTTTTCTCGCAGACGCACGCGGGAACGATCCAAGGCATCATTCTCAATATCTGACCTGCACAGTTGCCACCGGGGCGCCGGGGTCGGGGTCGGCGGGCGGTGGTCCGCTTGGCAATTCCCGAGAGAAACCGGGACAGAAGCGGGCCTGATATTTTGCGGCGTTCGCCAATTACGTCCGGACATAGTCGCGGGCTTGCGCCTTGACGAACTCGCCAGCGCGGCGGCATTTCCGTTTGGTTTTCACCATGCGCACCTTCGCCACCCAACTCATCTCCGACGTCCGCGGCCTGCCGCGGAGCGTGCACGTGATGATCGGCGGACAGTTCATCAACCGGTTCGGCGCGTTTGTGATGCCGTTTCTGGCGCTCTATCTGACCGGCCAGGGCATCAGCATGGGCCAGGTCGCGCTGGTCCTGGGTTCGGTCAGCGTGGGCGGGCTTTTTGGTCCCATCGTCAGTGGATACCTCGCGGATGCCATCGGCCGGCGCAATACCATCGTGGTCGCCCTGGTGACTGGCGCGACCACGACCCTTTCGCTTTATTACTGCCACACGGTACCGCAGTTCATGGCCGTCGGTTTTGTTCACGGCTTCTGTTCGTTTCTTTATGGTCCGGCGG
>JBDKHE010000310.1:0-2921 GCA_039797805.1 Verrucomicrobiota bacterium | reverse complement strand
AATCGCCGCCACCATCGACCGACTGATCTACTACGCCGGCTGGACCGACAAATACGAACAGGTGCTGGGCAACGTGAATCCCGTGGCCTCGCCGCATTTCAATTTCACGGTCACCGAGCCCATGGGCATCGTGGGCGTCCTGGCCCCCGACGAGGCCCCTCTGCTGGCGCTCGTGTCGCTGCTCACCCCGGCCATCACCAGTGGCAACACGGTTGTGGCGCTGGCCTCGTCCACGCAGCCGTACCCGGCCATCGTGCTGGGTGAGATGCTCGCCACGAGCGACCTGCCGGGTGGCGTGGTGAATCTGCTCACCGGATTCCGCAAGGAGATCGTCCCGACCATGGCCACGCACACGCACCTGCGGGCGATTGCCGGCGTGGCGAACGCCGAGGAACGCAAGACGCTCAAGCTGGGCGCCGCCGAGAGTGTGAAGCGCGTGAAGCTGCACAAGGCGGAGGAGCCGGTGGATTGGTATTCCGAGAACGCCCAGGGACTCTACGAACTGCGGGACACGCTGGAGTTCAAGACCACGTGGCACCCCATCGGAGCATGAGCATGATACCCGGACCCGATGCCCAGCGCCAGAAAGCCCAGCTGTTGATCTGGTGGATCATCTGGGGAGCAGTGTTGGGCGGACTGTTTGTCTTCTATGCCGTGCTCGGCCGGGGACCGGTGAAGCCCTCGCCCGCCGGGGACCTGTTTGTGAACCTGGCCGGGATCGTTCCGCTGTTTGTCAGCATTGTCATCCGCTGGCTCGTGCTGCCGCGGTACGATGAACTGAAGCGCGCCTTTCCACTCTACATCGTCGGCCTGGCCCTGGCCGAGGGCTGCGGACTGCTCGGCTTGGTTTTGGGCGGACCGTACCGCGACGACCTGTTCGTCCTCGGCGTGCTGGGCGTGGCACAGTTCGTGCCGATCTTCGCGAAGCGGATGCTCGAGCCGAAGGGCTCGGGTTTCATTCCCAACAATTGATCGCCGGGAAGGACGGTTGTTCGGTGGCCTAATTGGCCGCCCATTCGCGCACGGTGATCTGGGAGGAGTGGGTGAGGTGCAGCGGATCAGAGTGCGCGATCGCTTCGGCCGCCGAGAGTTTGTCGGCTTGGATGACGTAGGCACCGCCGGAGCGATCAGTGAAGGGACCGGCAAGTTCCAGGCGCTGTTCGGAGCGCAACCGGTCAAGGAATGCATAGTGCGGGGTGATGGCCTTCGGATCAAAGGCCGGGAGCCGGAGCGTGATGACGAGATAGCGAGGCATGTCGGTAGCGGGGTTCAGTTTTCAGCCTGGATGACGATCTTCCCGAAGTGCGCCGCCTGTTGAAGGTGCGCGAAGGCCGCAGGGACCTCGGCGAAGGAGAACACCCGGTCGATCGGCGGGTGCAGTCGCGCAAGTTCGAGCGAGCGCAGCAACCGCCGGAAATCGGTGCGGGAACCCACCCGGAGCGAGTGAACCGTGGCTCCGCTGCGGATGAGGGCGAGGGCGTCGAGGTTGAGGGTCGTGCCGCCCAGAAAACCGACGAAGGCAATCCGTCCACCCATGCGCACCGCTTGCAAGGCCTCTCCGATGGTGGCCGGGCCGCCGACATCAAGCACGAAGTCCGCGCCCCGCCCCTCAGTCAACTCGCGCACGCGGCGGCCCCAGTCCGGCGTCGAGCGATAGTTGAGCGTGGCGGCTGCTCCCATGGTCCGGGCGCGGCCGAGTTTTTCGTCACTGCCTGATGTGATGATCGTGCGCAGGCCTGCGGCGTGCGCCAGTTGCAGACCAAAGAGAGAGACACCACCGGTGCCTTCCAGCACGACAGTCGCGCCCGGCCGGAGGTCGCCCGCGTTGAAGAGGGCGCTCCAGGCGGTGAGCGCGGCAATGGGCAGGGTGGCCCCTTCGGCGAAAGACAAATGAGCCGGTAGAGGGAGCAGACCATGCTCCGGCAAAATCCCGAATTCGGACAAGGTCCCCGGCAGCGGACCGCCGAGGGCCAAGCGCGTGTTCTCCGGGGTGGCCGGGCCTTCCTGCCAGGACTGGACGTAGTGGCTGATGACGCCGTCACCGCGTTTCCAGGCGGTGACACCGTCGCCGACCGCCACGATTTCCCCGGAGGCATCGGATAGCGGGGTGAATGGCATCGGCAGGCCGGGCAGGTACGTGCCCTGCAGGATGGCCAGATCGCGGTAGTTGAGCGACCAGGCGTGCCAGCGCACGAGCACCTCGCCGGGCCCGGGTTGCGGTTCAGGCCGGGCGACGAGAGTGAGAGCGTCGAGACCGAAGCGAGAGATTTGCCAGGTTTTCATGGGTCAATGGGTGTGGCTCACTCCGGCAGCAACCGGATCAGCTCATGTTGGTCGGGCGCGAGGAGGTAGCACGCCGTGAGGATGGCCGGGCGGTCTCCGATGTTGTCGAAGTGGAGCACGCGGGCATCCGCCGGTTCATAGACGGCGTCGCCGGCGTGCAGGATTTGCCGCGGCCCGCCCTCAAGTTGGAACAGAATGACGCCGTCAAGGAGGACGCCGACCACGGGGCAGGGATGCAGGTGCAGGCCCGTGGGACAGTGCGCGGGCAAAATGACCTGCTTCACGGCGGCGTTGGCCACCGGCCTGGCGGGGCTGATGCTGGCCGTCAGCAGGTCGTGGCGCACCACGGCGGTTGGATTGGGGGCAGTGGGGGCGGCGGCGGCCGTCCCGAGCAGGCAGAGCATGGGGAGCAGGAGGTTTTTCATGGTGGCCTGAGCATACCCGACCGAAGGGCGCCCCGCTAATGCCTCCTTTTTGGGCTCGTATGCCTTTTCGTTATGAGGCGAAACTGGAGGCATGGAGTTGCGGCATCTCCGATATTTCGTGGCGGTGGCAGAGGCCTTGAATTTTTCCCGGGCAGCGGAACGGATGCGAGTCACCCAGCCGGCCCTGAGCCGGCAGATCCGCGATTTGGAACA
>JBDKHE010000309.1:0-4486 GCA_039797805.1 Verrucomicrobiota bacterium | reverse complement strand
CTGGCCGAGCAGCCAGGTGAAGATGAGGCTGAAGGTCTTGTTGGCGCAAAGATTGAGGAACTGCATGGCCTTTTCGTCCATCGGGTAGACCAGGCGCACGCCGTTGGCGAACTCCGCCTGGCCGGAGGCGATCACGTCGTAGAATTTCGGGAGTTCCTCGGGCGGCATGGTGAGATCGGCGTCGAGGATCATGAGGATGTCCCCGGTGGCGGCAGCGAATCCCAGGCGCACGGCGTCTCCCTTGCCCTTGCCGGTTTGCTGGAGGATGGTGATCTTGTGGTCGGGAAAGGCCTTGGCCACGCGCTGGATTTCGGCCCAGGTGTGGTCGCGGGAGTGGCCCTCGACGAAGACCAGTTCGGTGCCACCGCCCATGTTGGGCGTGCGGCGCACGGCGGCCTCGATGTTGCCGGCCTCATTGCGGGCCGGGATGATGACGGAAACGGTCGGCGGCCGGGTGGATGCCGCGGCGCGGGCGGGGCGGGCGACCATGAAAATGGTGAGGCAGAACCACTGGAACAGCGGGGCCAGACAACGATTGAAGACGAAATTCAGCCCGGGAATCGGAACGGGAAACAGCAGGTGGTTCTGGGTGCAGACCGGAGTCCAGCCGCCGAGGGAGAGCAGATTGATGACGTCGGAAGAGGCGAGCCAGCTGCTTTGGGGCTGGGGACCGCGCAGACCGAGCAGGCCGGCGAGGGAGAGCAGGGGGCGCCAGAGCGAGTTCTGAAAATTGAGCAGCAGCTTGGTGTCCCGATGGGTGCAACGATTAAGCCGGCTCAGCAGGGCCTGGACATCGGCCGACAGGTTCAAGGTGTCCGAAATGATGATGTAGTCGAACTGGTCGTCCAGTTCGAGGGATTCGCCGGCCTGCACGTGGAACTCGGCGCCGGGCACTTGGACGCGGGCGGCCTCGATTTGCTTGGGGGAAAGGTCGACCCCCACACGGCGGGCGGCCTTGAGCTGGCCGAGCAACTCGCCCGCGCCGCACCCGATTTCCAAGACGGACGCCTCGGCGGGAATCTGCAGATTGTAGTGATGGGCCAGCAGCCGGCGGTAGCCGCGGGATGCCCACGGCGAAGCCACCGGGGCGGCATCATAGAAGGCCTGGATCTTGTCCAGATGCTGGCGGGTGATTTCAGGCAGGGCGGTCATGACGTTCGCCTAGGAGAGAGGAGCAAGGAGCAGGGAGCAAGGCGCAAGGAGTAGGGGGGCTCGACTGGCACGTCGCGGATGGAGCACGTCAGCATAGTGTGTCTTCTCGGATCGACCACCGGTCAACGAGGCGAACTGTAGGTGCGGCGCTCTTCGATGCCTTTGGGCTGCTATGAAGTCGTTGTCCTTTTGCTGATCGGTTGGCGGGGATGCTAATGTTGAGGGAAAATACTGGATTCTCCATTCCGCCACCGGTTGGCCCGGAGGGCGGCCTATTGAGGATCGCGTAATAGCCTAACGGAAGAGGGAATAACCTTCACGCCATTACCCACACCCCCGCCCTGTCGGGCATCGGCCGTCGCCAAGGCTATGGCCCGACAAGCCCCTCTTCCTAGAAGGGATTTCCGGAGCAGTTGATTGGTTCCCCTCTAGGAAGAGGGGTGGCGCGAAGCGACGGGGTGTGTCAGGCTGGTACGCGCGCCTGAATAGGGGTTCCCGTGAGCCTGTTCCAAGGAAGCGTGATCTACCGGCTCATGATTTGTGAGGAGGTACTGTTGCAAGTGCGAGCGCTGCCTAAAGAGCAACGCGTTCGGATCGGGCGGCGCCCTTCGCCTGTGGGTGTCAGGAAACACACGAATGCGCCTATTGGAGGTAGATCGGGTCATCTGACCATTGTCCCTGCCCCCTTCTCCTTTCTCCCGCCTCCGGCCTCCCGGTTACGCTCACCTCGCCCTGATGCCCAGTTTCCACAGGAACTCAATGAAGGCGCTCCGGCGCAGATAGCGGAGCAGGCGCGGGTGGGTCTCGAGTTCAGTCGGTGGGAAGGGGCGGCCGTGGGTGCGCTCGCGCAAGCGGGTGATTTCTTCCTGTCCGACGCTATGCATCTGGGCCGAAGTCTTCTGCGCAGCGTGGACGCGGAAACAGGCGAGGAAGTAAGGGACGCGCACAATCTTCGCGCCAGCGGCTTGGAAGCGCAGGAGCAGGTCCCAGTCCATCGCGAACTTGAAGGAGCTGTCCAATCCACCGACCTTGTCCCAGATGCGGCGCCGCCAGAACAGGGTTTCCTGCGGCACAAAATCATTCAGGCGCAACACCTCGGGGTCATGCTTGGGTAGAAACCAGCGTGCGATCTCCTGGGACTCCTCATTGACGACGATGCGGTGGCCATAGACGACATCGACGTCCGGATGCCGGGCGAAGTAGTCGGCCACAAATCCCAGCGCACCCGGCAGGTAGAAATCATCAGAGTTGATCCAAGCCATGACGTCGTCCGCCCCGCCGCTCGTCTTCGCGAAGCCTTTGACAATGGCATCCGCCTGCCCGCCGTCGGGCTCGCTGGACCACGAGATGAGGCGAGGCGAGCCAGGAGAAGGGAGAAGGGAGGAGGGATGAAGGGAAGAGCTTGCGGGGTCAGCTTTCTGATTTCCATTTCCCATTCTCCTTTCTGCCTTCTCCGCCACGCGCTCGATCAGCGCATGGCTGCCATCGCTCGACCCTCCGTCTTGGACCACGTAATCACATTGAACCCCGGCCTGCTCCAGTACGCTGCGCATGGTTTCTGGGAGGAAGCGGGCGTGATTGAAGGATGGGGTGACGATGGAGAATACAGGCTGAGGCAGCACGCGAGTTACCGGGAATTTCTCAAGGGTAATGGCTCGGGCCGGGTACGCCATATGTGCCGGCATCTGGAAAAACATCAGTTCCTTCCAATCGCCACCACCGAGCCAGAGGGGCAGGATTTGGCGCTTTACCTGTACGGTTCGAGAGAAAAGTTCATGCCACGATCCGTCGTTTAGCTGGGCTTCGATGACGATGGTTTGGTTGCCGACGGGAAACGTTCCACGGATCTCGAACCCGGTATTGTCGTCCGGTGCTTCGGCCAAAGAGGCTCTCACGTCGGGGCGTGGCATACCGATGACGCCAGAGAGTTCGATCGTGCCGGTTCGGAGACGGACAGCGCGGATAGGGGGTGCGCCACTGGCGAAACACCAGCCGCGGAGTATCAGGCAACCAGAGGGCAGATGCCAGTCGTCCGGTTGATCGACCGCGAAGCGCACGGAGTTCTTCATTGGCGCCCGGCTGTCCAGCGGGGCGGCGAGGGAGTAGTCGCCCTTGTTCGGATCAAGGTGAGGGTTGAAATACGCGAGTGGTGTCGCGGCGTTTTCGGCAGCGGGCTCACCTTCCGGGTCAGCCGCTTTGAGCGGCAGTCGCGCGGTGGCGCAGACCCGATGAAACAAACCGCGGGACTGCAGTTCCTGACAGAACTGTAACCACGTTGATTGAGCTGATCCATTCAGCTTTAGGATCAGAGAACGCTTGATCGCCACAAAACGTGGCGAGACATGGTCGACCTCGCGATTGCAGCGGAGGGTGCCGTTGTAGCCATCGCTTTCGGCGTGGAAGTTTTGCATGACCGGCTGGCGCCAGGTGCGGCCGGATTCAAGAACCCGACCATCGCCGGCGAGCAGGACCGGAACGACGCAGGCTGAGTCAGCGCGGGCGGCCAATGTGACGAGATCGCTCAATGACGCCGCCGGCAAAGGGAGGTCGGCATCGTATGACAAGACGAGAACGTCGGCCGAATGGTCGTGCGCGGCCTGCAGCAGAACCGCAACGGGCTTGGCCCCGGCATTGGCGTGGATAAGCTCGAAGGAAGGAGTGTCGGGCGCGGTCAGCTTGATGCGGTGGCCACCGAGGGCGACCGCCTGTCGCGTGTCACCGATGCGCTGAAGATGCGCTTGGACGGCAGCACACTGCCTTTCGTCCATATCACCCTTCACGTTGCCATGCAGGGCACTGGAGGTTGCGGACTGTCGCCAGTGGTACAGGATCGACGGAATGTGGCTGATGCGGCTGGTCCGCTCGGACAACCGGAGGAGAAACTCAAAATCCTGGACTCCATCATAGGCCGGATCGAAGCCGTTGAGAGATTGGGCCAAGGACGTGCGGACACAGAGAGCGTGTCCGACATACATAACGCCGCGCAGGAACTCAGGGGAAAATGCCGGCTTGAAAAACGGCATGACCCGACGGCCCTCTGCCGTGATCTTATCCTCATCGGAATAGAGAGCGTCCCGGTCGGGGTGTCGGGACAGGTGCTCCGCGAAGCAGGACAGGCAATGGGGCCGAAGTAGGTCGTCATGGTCGAGGAGAACCAGGAATTCACCCTTGGCCATCGCGAGTGCCTCGTTGGTGGCCCGGCTGATGCCGACGTTGGATCGCAGGGTCTTGATTCGGATGCGGGCATCGGCGGCGGCAAATCGATGGAGGCACTCCGTGACGGCGGGTGTGTCGGAGCCGTCATCCACTACGCACAACTCCCAGAGGGAATAGT
>JBDKHE010000308.1:0-4718 GCA_039797805.1 Verrucomicrobiota bacterium | reverse complement strand
AACGCACGACGGCCACGGTCAGGTGCACCTCCTCCGGGTAGGGCTTCGCCGAGGAGGCGATGGAGTAGAGGCGCGGCATGAGCTTCCGCATGTGGTCCACCAGTTCCTGCGGACTCAGCTTGGCACTCGGAAACTCGATCAGCAGGTCGATGAACTCCCGGTCCTCCAGATAACCTGCCAATTGATCCTTGCTCTCGGGCGCGAGCAGTACCGCGAGCTTTGCGCGGTCGGCTTCGGCGGTGACCTTCGTGGCGAGCGTCTCAACGATCTTGCGGGTGGGCTTCGCCAGCGCCAGCCGGTGCGTGAGGGCCTCCCGCAGAGGGATCGGCGCGTCCAGCTTCAGCATGACCGGCGACACCATTTCATGACCGCTGACTCCCAGACGGTGGATGATCTCGTCGACCTCTTCAGGCCGGTTGGAGGGGAAGACGCCGAGCGAGTCGCCGGCCTTGTACACGAGACCGCTACCTGCGATGTCGATGACCAGATGCCGGGTCTCCTTGTGGGAACCGGGTTTGTTCAAAAGGCGGTTCTCGATGAGGCGGCCGGCAAAGGGATGATCCTTGCCGAAAGGGGATGTCTGCGGAGGCGTGGAGCTCATGGGCGGCCGCGATTTCCCGACGAGCCGCCGACACTGGCAACATGATTCTTGCGCGAAAGCCTGCGGTGGAAACAGTGATTGCTGTTGCCCCGCCCGCAGGGGCCTGCCAGCGCTTTCCCATGGAGCCGGTTCGCATACAAAAATTCATCGCCGACAGCGGTCTTTGCTCACGCCGGGCGGCCGAGACGCTGATCGCGTCCGGCGAAGTGTACGTCAACGGCCAGAAGGCCGAGCTCGGCCAGAAGATCGACCCGGCCAGCGACAAGGTCTCCGTCCAGGGCAAGGCCGTGCGCGCGCAGGCCCAGCCCAAGCTCGCGCTGGTGATGCACAAGCCCCGCGGCCTCGTCTGCAGCAACAGCGACCCGCACGCCGACCGCACCATCTTCGACCTCCTCCCCCGCGAGTGGGCCCGCCTGCGCCTGTTCTGCGCCGGCCGCCTCGACAAGGACAGCGAAGGTCTCGTCATCCTCACCTCCGACGGCGACCTCGCGCACAAGCTCATGCACCCGTCCAACCTCGTCGTGAAACGTTATTACGTCTCCCTCGAGGAACCGTTCCCCCAGTCCCGCCTGCGCCAGCTGCTGCGCGGCGTGCACATCGAGGGCGAGCACCTCAAGGTAGAGCGCGCCAATCTGGTCAATCCCCGCTCCGACCACACCTCGACCGAGCTCGACGTGCACATGCACCACGGCAAGAAACGGGAGATCCGCCAGCTCTTCACCGCCCTCGGTTTCGACGTCCGCCGCCTTCGCCGCTACCAGATCGGAGCGCTCCGCCTGAAAGGAATTCCTTTGCGCGGCGTGAAACAACTTTCTAACAAGGAGATCCAATCCCTGTTCGCCGTTCCCCGCCTGCACTCTGGCGACGGTCCGGCCTCCGCACCCGATGAAAATTAAAATAATCGCCCTTCTGCTTCTCGGCTCGGTCCTGCCCATGCTGGCCGCCGATATCTTGCCCAACGACGTCGCGGTCTTTCTTCAGCCCGATGCCCAGTCCCATGTGATCACCCGCCTGAAACGCGGCAACACGATCATCTACACGGGCGACGCCCCCGCCGGTTGGCGGCGCGTGGAGATTTCCGGCTCTTTCACGGCCTACGCCCACACCCGCGACATCACGAAGGGTCTCGAGGTCCGCGAAGGCGCGAACATCCTCGGCGCCGCCAGAAAAGATGCCCCGGTCCTGACCGTGGCGCAGGCCGGCGACAAGACCGAGGTCGTGGGCCTCGCCGGCAGCGACTGGTGCCAGATCCGCCTCGAGAAGAAGCTGCAGGGCTTCATCGCCACCGGCGCCAACGCCAATGTCTCCCCCACTCCCGCGATCACCGGCGCCGCCCCCGTGACCGCCCCGCCCACCGCCCCCGTAAGCACCATCGGCCACGCCGTGCCGATGACCGGCAACACGGCCGACATGCCCCGTCTTTTCGCCGGCCGCCTGGTGCTGGCCAAGCGCGCCATCCTGAATCCCAATCCCCCGTACGACTACCAGCTCATCGACGCCTCGGGCCGCCGGTTCGCCTACGTCGACACCCGCCGCCTGCTGCTCACCGACAAGATCGATGTCTATCTCGACCGTCTGATCTCGGTCACCGGCACCGTCCGCAACACCGTCGACGGCAAGGACCTCGTGATCGCCGCGGAGTCGATGCAGCGCAAGTAACCCCTCCTTCCCCGACCGGCCGGCCGCGCGTGGGCCGGCCTTTTCTTTCTCTCTCATGGAACTCATAGACGGTAACAAAATCGCCGCCGACATCGTCGCCGAACTCAAGGCCGAGGTCGCCGCCCTCCCCGGCCGCAAGCCCTGCATCGCCCTCGTCCGCGTGGGAGAAGACCCCGCCTCGGTCTCCTACGTGAAGAAGAAGGAAAAAACCTCGGCCGAGATCGGCATCGAGAGCCGCCTCATCTTCCCGCCGGTCACGATCACCCAGGATGAGTTGTTCGCCCTCATCGACGGCCTGAATGCCGATCCCGGAGTCGATGGCATTTTGGTGCAGTCGCCCCTGCCCAAGGAGATCAATGAGGTCGCCGTGTTCCGCCGCATCGCCGCCCACAAGGACGTCGACGGCTTCCACACCCTGAACCTGGGCAAGCTCACCCAGGAGGACGAGACCGGCTTCGTCGCCTGCACCCCCGCCGGCATCATGGAGCTGCTCCAGCGTTCCGGCGTTTCCCTTGCCGGCAAACATGTGGTCGTGCTCGGCCGGAGCCTCATCGTCGGCAAACCTGCCGCCCTCCTCGCCATGCAGCGCAAGGCCTGGGCCAACGCGACAGTCACCGTTTGCCACTCTCAGACCGCCAACCTCCCCGCCCTCACGCGCCAGGCCGACGTCCTGATCGCGGCGATCGGCAAGGCCGAGTTCGTCACGGCCGACATGGTCAAACCCGGCGCGGTCGTCATCGACGTTGGCGTCAACCGCGTCCTCGATCCCTCCAAAAAGTCCGGCTACCGCCTGGCGGGCGACGTGCATTTTGCCACGGTCTCTCCCTTGTGCGAAAAGATCACGCCCGTCCCCGGCGGCGTGGGTCCGATGACCGTGGCTATGTTGATGCGCAACACCGTGAAGGCGCGCCGGCAGAACGCCGCCCCCGGCGCCTGACCCGCCCGCAAGAACGAATCTTGCCAGCGGGAGGGAAACAACCTTCCCTCTCCCCCACCAAATGATGGAGACCCCCAAAATCCTCGTGGTTGATGATCAACCCATCAACGTCCAGCTGCTAAAAAGAAAATTGGAACGCGAGGGTATGGCGGTCACCGCCGCCTACTCCGGGCAGGAGGCACTCGACCTCATCACCGCCAACAAGCCCGACCTGATCTTGCTCGATGTCATGATGCCCGAGATGGACGGCGTCGAGGTCTGCCAGCGCCTCCAAGCCGACAGCAGCACCAAGTCCATCCCGGTCATTTTCATCACCGCCCGCACCACGAAGGAAGGCAAGATCGAGGGGCTGGGCGCCGGGGCCGTCGACTACATCACCAAGCCCATCGACCTCGACGAGACCCTGGCCCGCGTCCAGACCCAGCTGCGTTTCGTCCAGATCAACCGCGAACTCATCGATCTGCAGCGTCGGCTCGGCGACTCCCGCCGCGCCGCGACCATCGGGGCCGTTACCCAGGGCATTGCCCACAATCTCAACAACCTGCTCGGCGTCGTCATCGGCTACGTGGACCTCATCAAGGCCTACCACGAGAAACCCGAACTGGTTAAGAAGAACGCCACCCACCTTGAAGACGCCGTCAACCGGATCGTCGTCATCATCAAGCAGCTCACCACCCTCGTCGTCCGCAACCGGCCGCCGCTCATCCGCGCCAGCCTGGCCCGCATGATCGCCAGCGGCATCCGCCGCTACCAGATCGAGTACAAGGTCGACCAGCCCATCACGGTGCAGAACGGGGCCGGCGAGGTGCTGATCGACACCAATGTCGAGGTCTTTGAGGAAGTGCTGGCCAAACTCATCATGAACGCCTGGGAAAGCTATGGTGAAACCGCCGACGTCACGAAACGTGAGATCACCATTCGCACCGAGGTGACGGACAAGGGCCCGGAGGGTCGATTCGCCATCATTTACATCGAGGACCGCGGTCTGGGCATCAACCCCGAGATCCGCGACCACGCCTTCGAGCCGTTTACCAGCACCAAGCAGACCGTGGGCGTGGGCATGGGCCTGACCATCGCCCGCCATTCCATGCGGAACCTCGGCGGCGAAGTCAGCCTCGCCGACCGCCCCGGTGGCGGGGCCATCTGCACTATCCGCCATCCTCTCGAGCGACGGATGCGCTGACCAGCGCCGGCCGTGCCGGCGTGGTTGGTAATTGGTCTTTTGTAATCAGTTTTTCCGTTTTGGGATTCAACGGTCGGTTGGCTCGGAGCCTGACTTGCCCATTTTTCCCAATTCTGAAATCCAACGACTCGGCCAGCCACTCGCGGCTCGCGCCTTCCGCCTCAACCTCTCAGTCTACCACTTCCTTCCCGAGCCCATGTCCTCTTCCCGTCTCGCTTTCATCGGTGCCGGAAATCTTGCTTCGGCCATCGTACGCGGCCTGCTGGCCAAACAGGCCTTTGCCCCCGCTGATCTCGCTTGCACCAGCAAGGGCGGAGAATCCGCCCGCAAACTGGCGA
>JBDKHE010000307.1:0-7348 GCA_039797805.1 Verrucomicrobiota bacterium | reverse complement strand
GGCGCCCGGGAATTGGTTGATCGCCGGCGACCTTGCGGGCGTCGTCAAGCGACGCCCCTACACACACCAATTGGTGGAGCGAGAATGAGAGCCAAAGGACAGCTCAGCTGCATGAGTCCGGTTCAAGAGGGGATTTCCGGATCAGTTGATGGGGTGCCCTCCACGAAGAGGGGTGGCGCGAAGCGACGGGGTGTGTCAGGAGGGTACGCGAGCCTGCATAAACAACCCCGCTCAATCCAGCCGCACCTCCTACTCCTCCCAACCCAGCAGCGTCGCCGCGTTCACCCGGAAGATCGATTCCTCGGCGCCGGCATTCTTCGCTTCGTTGACCAGACCCGTGAAGCCGTGTCCGCCACCAAGTTTCGGATACAAGTTGAGCGGATAATCCGAACCGAAGAGCACGCGGCCCAGGGGTGCCACTTTCCAGACTTCCGGTGGATAGAGCAGCGGCGAGGCCGCCGTGTCGTACCACACATTCGGCAAGTCCCGGGCTTCCTCCGCCCAGGCCAGGCCGCCGCCCCAATGGGCGAGAATGAATTGGGTCTGCGGAAAATCCCGCGCCATCGCGATAAAATCAGCCAACGGCGTATCCACCCGGCCGGGAAAGGCGGCGGAGTTGGGATCGGTGACGTGCAAGTTGACCGGCATCTGCAGATCGCCGGCCAGCTTCAGGATCTTGCGCCAGATGGGATCGTCGAGCGGGACCTTTTGCGCATGCGGGGACAATTCCCCCAGACCGGAGAATCCCGAAGCCTTCGCCCGTCGCACCTCATCCAAGGCCGCTTCACCCGCCGCCGGATGGACCGTGGCAAACGCGGAAAAGCGCGAGGGATACGCCTGGAGGCAGGACGCATAGAATTTGTTGTGCTCCAGACAGGACGCGTGGTTCTCCCAATACCAACCCTGCAACACGGCGTGCCGGATACCGGCCTCGTTCATGTCGAAGAGGAGCTGCGCCATCGTCGGAAAACCCTGCACCGCGCGGCCATCATTGCGCCGCCGCGTGCACAGTTGCGACCACAGCGACTCCTGATGACCTGACGCCCAGCCAACCGGATCGCGACTTACCGCCAAGGGGTAAAGATGCACGTGGGAATCGACGATCTCCATGTTGGGTGTGTCCGTCATTTACCCGCCCCCTGCCCCTCAGGCAAGCAGCGATCCAAGACAGCCCCGCGACAACGCTTCGTGATTCGAAGGACTCTGCAAGCCGCCCTCTTTCGCAGACCGCCCTATTCCGGGTGCCGTCAAGCGGCAGCCCGACGCCTGCTCTCCCTTATAGGGGCGTCGCTTGCCGACGCCCGCGCCCGCCTTCTGACCCAAGCCTGCAAATTCCCTTCAACCGGCCAGCATCCGCCAGACCACGGCGACGCCAAAGGTCACGAGGAAGCCCAACCCCAGCGGCAACAAGGTGGCCAGCGCCGTCCAGCGCACGCTGCCCGTTTCCTTGTAGATCGTGTAGATGGTCGTGCTGCAGGGATTGTGCAGCAGACTGAAGAGCATCAAATTCACCCCGGTCAGCGCGGTCCAGCCTCCGGCCGTCAGGACGGCCTTCACCGCCGTGTCGGATTCGAGCTCAAACATCACGCCGGCACCCTCGCCCACTCCGGCGAGCCGGGCCGTGAGGACGGTGAACATGAGAATCGTCGGCACGATGATTTCGTTGGCCGGAATCGCCACCACGTAGGCGAGGAGAATCACGCCGTTGAGGCCCAGCGCCAGACCCAGGGGATCCAGCGAATGAATGACCTTTTCGGCGACGCTCACGTTGCCCCACTGGATATTGGCGCTGAGCCAGATGACGGCGCCGGCCGGGACAGCGAACACGATGGCGCGCCACAGCACAAACAGCGTGCGGTCGATCAGCGAGGTGTAGAGCGTCTGCCAGAAACGCGGCGGACGATACGGCGGCAGTTCCAGGCTGAACGTGGACACCTCGCCCCGCAGCACGGTGCGCGACAACACCCAGGCCGTGGCAAACGTGAACGCCACGCCCAGCAACGCGACCCCCACCACCGCCCCGGCCGAGACCAGCCCCGCCAGGCCCGCCGGCACGAGCGAACCGATGAAGAGCGAGGCGATCAGGATCTGCGTCGGCCAGCGCCCGTTGCAGAGCGCAAAATTATTGGTGATGATCGCGATCAGGCGTTCGCGCGGGCTGTCGATGATGCGCGTGGCGATCACGCCCGCGGCATTGCAGCCGAAGCCCATCATGGTGCTCATCGCCTGTTTGCCGTGCGCACCCGCTCCCTTGAAGAAGGAATCCAGATTGAAGGCCACGCGCGGCAGATAGCCGAAGTCCTCCAGCAGGGTGAACATGGGGAAAAAGATCGCCATCGGGGGCAGCATCACGCTGATCACCCACGCGGTGGCCAGATACATGCCGTCCACCAGCACGCCGCTCAGCCACCAGGGCATTCCGGTCGACTGCGCCAGTCCGCGCAACCAGGGGTAACCATGCCCGACCAGCAGGTCGGCGAGCCAGCCGGACGGCACGTTCGCTCCGCTGACCGTGATCCAGAACATCACGGCAAACAGGGCCAGCATGATGGGAAAGCCCAGCCAGCGGCTCGTGACCAGCCGGTCGAGCGTGCGGTCAAAGGTCGGACGCGCGGCGCGCCCCGGCCGCGTCACCGCCCGGTCGGCAATGCGCGCCGCGTCGGCGTAAATTGCCTCGACCAGGTGTTCGTGCACATCACCCGACAAGCCCTCCCGCAGGCGGCGGGCCTCCTGCAGGATCTGGTCGGTGGACAGGGATGCGGCGTTTCCGTTGGTCATGGTTTCAAGAGGTACCGAGGGGCGCGGGCTCGAGGAGTCCGGCCAGTTCGCCGGTGCGCAGGGCCTCGGCGATCTGGTCATCTCCGCCCAGCAGGCGCATGGCCACCCAACGGGGATTGGGCAGGTCCGGGTAGGCTTTCGTGATCTGTCGGCAAAGTTCGTTGAGCGCCTCGCGGAGCGCCGGTGGCTCCGAGCTCATCCGGTGCGGCTTGGCGACGGTGGGGGCGATGGCGACATCATGCACGACCTGGAGCAACTCGGGCAGTCCTGCCCCGCTCCGGGCGGACGTGGGCACCACGGGCACGCCGAGGTCACGGGCTAACTGCCGGTCATCCACCAGGACACCGTGCCGCTTCGCCTCATCCATCAGGTTCAGACAGAGCACCGCGCGGCTGGTGATCTCCAACACTTGCAACACGAGGTTCAGGTTGCGCTCCAGGCGCGTCGCGTCCGCCACGATGATGGTGACGTCAGGCTGGCCAAAGAGGATGAAGTTGCGCGCGACTTCCTCATCGGCGCTGGTCGAGAGCAACGAGTAGGTGCCCGGCAGATCCACCAGCTTGAAGCGCCGGTTGTTGTAGTCGAAGCCGCCCTCGGCACGCGCCACGGTCTTGCCCGGCCAGTTGCCGGTGTGCTGCCGCAACCCGGTCAGGGCGTTGAAGACCGTGCTCTTGCCCGTGTTGGGATTGCCCGCGAGCGCCACGACGTAGTCCCAGTTGTCCATCGCGATGCCCAGCTTCTTGAGATTGGCGGCGCGATAGACCGAGCAGTTGGCACAGGTCTCGTTCGGTGCGGCCGGGGCCGGTGATGGGGGGGTCGTGCTCATGCAGCCGCCTCCGGTGAGGCACTGATGCGGATCAACTCCGCCTGGTTGCGCCGCAGCGCCACGACGGAACCCCGCACCCGGTAGGCCGTCGGATCACCGGTCGGGCTCACGAGGTCCACACTCACCCGCGTGCCGGGGACAAAGCCAAGATCAAGCAGCCGGCGCCGCGCCGCCCCGCGACAGGCGGGAGCCAGGCCGAGCACGGTGGCTTCAGCGCCGGTCTCCAAGTCGCAGAGCGCCGCATCCGTCAACCCTTCGTCTTCAGGCAACGCCGACACCGCCACATTATTGGCCTGGATGGTGTTCAACCGCAGCGAGCGACCATCGGTCGACTGCAGGTTCAGGTGCTCCGGCGATCGGTCCGTCACCCGGGCCTGCATGCCCGGACGCAGACCGGCGGCGAGCAATTGCCGGTAAAGGGCGTCGGGCTCGTCTTCCATGTGCACGACCTCGAAGCGTTGTCCCGACCTCAGGTCGGTCAGGGGCTGCCCCGCATCGGCCGCCACTTCCTCGCCACGCGCGGGGATCGAATCGCCGTGCGGATCGCGCAGCGGATGGCCGAGCTTCGCCGCCAGGCGGTTGGTCTCCTCCGGCGTGAGCAGATGCTCCTTCCGCTCCGCCTGACGGTGCCAATCGGCCTCCGCCACGCCGGTCTGGTCCGCCAGGAAACTTTCCCATAGCCGGTGAGCCCGGATGACATGCCGGGCGAGTTCCCGGCCGGCCGGACTGAGCCGCGGCGCCCCGCCCTCGAAGGCAAGCAGCCCGCCGCGCTCAAGCTCCACCAGAAGGGCCGCCGCCCGGTTCTCACCCAGGCGCAAGGCACCGGCGACACTGACCACCGAAGCCGTACGCCCGTTGACCTCCGCCTTCAGGATGTGCTTGAGCGCATCCTCCTGCCGGGTGCGCATCACCAGGCGCCGGGCCGCCCGCCAACGGGCCACCAGCCCCTGGCGCGGCCACCAGACCAGGAGGAGCACAATGACTATCAACACGAGATTGAGCGGATCTTTCATGTCAGAATCCCCAGTTGTAACGGATGACGTGATTCCAGTCAGCGGCACCACGCGAGATCCCCCGGTAGACCGCCACATCCCACCAAGAGTTTCCTGAAAATGCCACGGTGACTCCGCCGCCCACGACCCCCTCGGCCGGGCCGGCGCCCGACGACTTGCCCACGGCCGCCTCCGCATAGAGCGCCACGCGCTTGGTCACCGACCTCGTAAGCGAAGCCGAGGCATAGCCATGGGTATCGTAGCCATCGTCAGCGTCGTTGCGCAGAAAATCGACTTCCACCATCGCGGAAAAATCGAACCCGCCGATCAGTTGGGTGCTCCAAGGGACAATCAGGCCTCCTTCCACCGATCGATTGCCCACCCGGCCGGAATTCGTGGGAATTTTCACGAAAGGAATCACCGCCGCCGCCGAGCCCGATTCCGGATCATCCAGAAAACGCCACTTGGTGCGCAGGTACACATCGCCGATGCCGCTGCGGCGTTCCCGGAAGCTTCCATCTTCATATTTCTGGCTGATGAACAGTTCGGCTCCGAGTTGGATGTCCCAATGCTGCGCCAGGCCGGTTGACAGGAAGGTCGAGGCCGCCCCGAAGGCCGTGTATTTCGCCCCGTCGGCCCGATCGAGGGTCAGCGAAATCGCATCCATCTCCAGCAGAAACCGCCCCGGTGCAACCGTCACCGGCGACTCGGTGATCTGGGCACCGGCCATCGCCGCGACCCCCAGGGTCGCCAGCGCCAGCAGCCTGCACCGTAGAATCCGATACATAATGTAGCCTTAGCTACACTTCACCTCCGCCTTGTCAAGTGTGCTCTGCCCTGTCTGCCTCGCGGGGTGAAAAAGGTTTCCCGTACCCCGCGCAAGACCGTCCGCCCTTCCGCCCTGCAGGCCGAATCCCTCCAGCAAACGCGCCGGGAACACGCCTCCGAAACCGCCGAGGACTATGTCGAGGCCATTGCCGACCTGACGACCACCAAGGGGGAAGCCCGCGTCGTGGACCTCGCCCGGCGCCTCGGGGTGACGCACGTGACCGTCAACCGGACCCTGACCCGGCTTCAACGCGAAGGCTACGTCCGCGTCCAGCCTTACCGCGCCATCTTCCTGACCGACGACGGGCGGACCCTGGCCGAAGCCTGCCAGCACCGCCACGACATCGTGGTCGCCTTCCTGCTTTCCCTGGGCATCCCGGAAAAAACCGCGGAAATCGACGCCGAGGGCATCGAGCACCACGTCAGCCCGGCCACCCTGGCCGCCTTTGCCAAGCAGCTGAACCGGTAGGACGGGGCGGGGTAATTCATCTCTTGTAGGGACGTCGCTCGCCGCCGCCCGCGTTCGTTGCTCCTGCCCAATCCCGGGTGCCGACAAGCAGCACCCTTACGCCTGCCGGCTCTTCCGACGCCCGTGTCCGTCGGCATCCACCCGCCCGGGCAGTTCTCCACGTTCCGTCTTGTCAGCCCAGCCTCGCCGGGTTCATCTCCACCCTGCATGTCGCAGAATTTCGCGCGCTCCATCTTTGCCTTCACGCTCGTCTTCTTTGCGGCGTTTTTTCTTTGGCCGATTCTGCAGATTCTCAAGGGCGGGTTTATTGATGCGGACGGCCATCTGACCTTTGCCTACCTGGTTTCGCTCCTGGCCGACCCGATCTACCTGGGCGGTCTCGCCAATTCCTTCCTGCTGGCGCTGACGACCACCTCGTTCGCCCTGTTGATCGCCTTGCCGCTGGCCTTTGTTTCGGACCGCTATCTTTTCCCGCTCAAGGGCTTTCTCGGCTCCTTCATTTTGGTGCCGATGATTCTGCCCCCGTTCGTCGGAGCCATCGGCATCAAGCAGATCCTCGGTCAATACGGCGCGCTCAACTCCCTGCTGATATCCCTCGGCATCCAGCCCGAGGGCTGGACCTTTGACTGGCTCGGGGCCAACCAGTTTCTGGGCATCGCCCTCGTCAACGCGTTCAGTCTCTACCCGATCATCTACCTGAACGCCGTCGCCGCCCTGGCCAACATCGATCCCGCCATGGAGGAGGCGGCCGAGAACCTCGGCTGCACCGGTCTCCGGAAATTCTTCAAGATCACCCTGCCCCTGATCAAGTCCGGTCTTTTCGCCGGCGGCACCATCGTCTTCATCTGGGCCTTCACCGACCTCGGCGTGCCGCTGATCTTCGACTACGCCCGCGTGACCTCCGTACAGATTTTCTACGGCCTGAAGGATATTGGCGGCAACCCCTTCCCCTACGCCCTCGTCGCGGTCATGCTCGCCAGCTCGGTCGCCTTCTATGCCTTGGGCAAGGGCCTGTTCGGTCGCGACAGCTACGCCATGATGGCCAAGGCCACTTCGTCCGGCGGCCCGCGCGCGCTCCCCCGCGGTCGCGCGTGGTTCTGCACCTTCCTGTTCGCCGGCGTGACCTTTGTTGCGATTCTGCCGCACCTCGGCGTCGTGCTCGTGGCCTTCTCCAACGACTGGTACGCCACGGTTCTCCCGCGTCATCTCAACCTGGAGAACTTCCGCATCGCCCTCGGACATGACCTCACGGTGCCGGCCATCGCCAACAGCCTCAAGTACGCCAGCATCTCCACGATCATCGACCTCATCCTCGGCGTGGCGCTCGCCTACGTGATCGTCCGCTCCAAGGTGCGCGGCCGGCAGATCCTCGACTTCCTCGCCATGCTGCCCCTGGCGGTGCCCGGCCTGGTCCTGGCCTTCGGTTATCTCGCCATGAGCCAGGACGGGAAGTTC
>JBDKHE010000306.1:0-6761 GCA_039797805.1 Verrucomicrobiota bacterium | reverse complement strand
AAGGTAGGAGGGGACGGCCACGAAGAGGCACGACAAGCACGAGTGGCGATTTCGGAAATCACCCGCGCGCCACTAGGCGGCTGGATGGCTACACGCACGGCTGGGTGCTCGTGTCTTTAAGTGGCCATAGAAACCGGGGGAATTAAGGCTTAAGAATCTTGAAATCGGGCAACCGAGAATCGGGCAGCTGGCAATTGAGCAAGCCTCCGGTTCGGCAATTCTCAGTTTCTCGATGCCCGATTTTCAGTTTTCAAGATGGGTTCGAGGGACTCCTTCGCGAGACATACACGGACAACCGGAGAGAGTTAACCACTCATGGACACTGATGAGACACTAATGAAATGCAGGGGATTAGTGATCCATTAGCGTGGATTAGTGGTTAACACGGATTGCCTCTGTTCCCTCCGTTTTCTCCTGTGCAAGGCCCCGGATTGGCTTCGGCGGGTTCCGTGCGTGGCTCCGCCATCCCGGCACAGTATCCGTCAGGTCTTCCCTTGCTCCCTGCTCCCTGCTTCCCGTCCCCGGCTCCCGGGCTAACGTTTCGGTACGTACCGCAGCGCGATCGCCCCCGACTTGAATTCCTTCCGGTCCACCAGCTTCAGGTCGACATGTTTGGAAAGGCCCGCGAACAAGGTCGGGCCGTGGCCGGCCAGCCGGGGTTGCACGATGAACTGGTATTCATCGATCAGACCGAGTTCCGCCAGGGCCAGCGGGAGCTTGAGACCGCCCACGAACAGACCCCGGCCCGGCTGCTTCTTCAGTTTCTGCACGGCCGGGCCGAGATCCCCGCGCAGGAGCTCCGCGTTCCAGTCGACCTGGGTGAGGGTGCCGGACACGACGTATTTTTTCGCCGCATGGATCGTCCGGGCAAAGGGCATCATCCAAGGGGTCATCCACGCCGGCATCACGCCCGTCTGCCCCGGCTCGCGGAAGGCTGACTCCATCATCTGGTAGATCACGCGGCCAAAGATCAGGGCATCGGCCCCGGCGATGCTCTCCGCCGCGTGCTGATGGGTCTCCTCGTCCACGATCCCGGCCTGATGGTCGCAGCACCCGTCCAAGGTGATATTGATGGAATAGCGCAGGGGTCGCATGGTGAAAGCTCCAGTTTGAGGTTTCCGTATCACAACGAACAACAACCACCCCGCCGGACACGAGTCCTAACTTTCCCGCCTGGCTCTCCGCTCCTTCCTCAAGCCGCCCGTTGCTTCGAACCAATGAAGGTTAATAGTAAAGTATGACCCCTTAGGATTACCTCGGGAGCGGGCTCATCGCTTGGACGTCCGGATGGCTTCCCGCGGCTTCGCGCGTACGAGCAGCACGGCGAGGAATACTCCCGCGGTGACATCGTAGGCGGAACAGAACTCCGGCCACCACGGAGGCACGCCGCGGTTGGCGATCACGTGGGGATGCACCCAGTCGAACAGGCCGTGGCCGACCAGCGCCACGACCACGAACCAAGGGTTCAGCTTGAAGCCGAGCGCCGCCAGGAGGGCAAAGCCCGTGCCGATGATCAACTCGACCGCCAACGCCGAGCCGCCGCCGATCGCGGAAAAAAGCACATAGAGAAACGCGATCACTATCATCACCGTGGGATAGAACGCCCGGTCCCGATCGAGTCCGAACCAGCGGGCAAACACCCCCACGCCCAACGCCCCGCCGACGCCGGTCCAAAAGGCCGTGGCATGAAATCCTGCGTCGATCACGGGTTGCATAAGTCGAGTATTCCTACCCAGCGATTCTCGCCGAACGAGTGCCTCGGGTGCGACTCAAAACAAACGGCGCAGGGGTCTCATGGGGTGTTTTCCAGAACACCCCGGTCCCTTTGCCGGGCCTGCGCCCCGATCAGGACTGCGGCGGCAATGCGCTCAGATGGAGGACGCCCCAGCCGTGGCCGTCGGGGTCGACGAAGCTGTGCGAATACATGAAGCCGAGGTCCTCCGGCTGGTCGTAGGTCGAGCCGCCGGCGGCGAGGGCCCGGGCGACGAGGTCGTCGACCTCCTGGCGGCTTGCGCAGCTCAGGCTGATCAGGACTTCCACGGCCTGGGACGTGTCGCAGACGGCCTTGGGGGTGAACTGGCGGAACTTGGGACGCGTGAGCAGCATGACGTAGTTGGTCTCGCTGATGACGATGCAGGCGGCGGTGTCGTCGGTGAACTGCGGGTTGTGGGCGAAGCCGAGGGCCTTGAAGAAGGCCATCGACCGGGGCAAGTCGGCAACCGGGAGGTTGAGGAAGATCTGTCTTTTCATAGGAAGGAGGGTTCGCTCCACTCCTGCAACGAACGACCGCGCCGCTGGCGGACAGAAACGACCGCATTACCAGTCAGCGTGACCAGTTGGTCGAGGGCCGAGGTAAAAGGTAAAGCATGCCCCATTGGATCTCTGCATCTACGGACAAGAGATTTATTTTGGCTGATTCGGCGGTTGGTGGCGGTTGTATATTAGACGATCAGATGAAAGATTCCGCCCTGCTCCTCCAATTCACCCAAGGCTCCCAATCGGCATTTGCTGAGCTGGTGCGACGTCATGTCGATCTGGTTTTTTCTGCGGCTCTCCGGCACGTCGCGGGGGATCGCCACCTAGCGGAGGACATTGTCCAGCAGGTATTCATCGATCTCGCCCGCAAGGCCCCGACTCTGCGCAACCACCCCACCTTGGCCGGATGGCTGTTTGCGTGCACCCGCTATACGGCCATCAACACCCTGCGCCGGGAACAGCGTCGTACCGCGCGGGAAAAACAATCAGAAGTCATGACCACCCCCGCCTCCGAGCCCCGCTGGGAAAACATCCAACCCGTGATTGACGAGGTTCTCCAGGAGTTGGATGAGGACGACCGCCAATCGGTGTTGATGAGGTTCTTTGGTCAGCAGCCCTTTGCCGCCATCGCCAACCAGCTGGGCATCAGCGAAAACGCGGCACAGAAACGCGTGGATCGCGCCCTGGACCGGTTGAGCGTCGCCCTGAAACGACGGGGAATCGCCTCGACCGCCGCGGCCCTGACCGTGGCCTTGGGGGAATCCTGCGTGGCCGCGCCCGCCACGTTGGCCGGGACCGTGACCACCGCGGCCCTCGCCCATCCGGCCGCGGCGACGCTGGGGACCTTTATTGTGGCGCACGGAATGAAAATTGCCGTGGTTGCCGCCGCAGTGGGAGTGGTGGGCTGGGTGGGCGTGCAAACGTCACGGCCCGCCCGCGTGGCGCAAAAGCGAACGCCCTCGCTGATAGCGGCGGACGCAAAGCCAGGGCCCGTCGAAGTGAAGGAAACTCCCATCGGGATCGAGCAGGGGCCGACGGCTTTCGCGCCCGTCCCGAGCGAGACACCTGAAATCATTGCGCCCCCGCCCGCCCCTGTCCGCAAAATCTATGTGGTGAATGCGGGCGATACCTTGAAGCGGATTGCGCGAGCGGTCGGCGTCACTCCCGAAGCGATCCGCGCCGCAAACCCCGGCTACAATTTCGCGCGGATGCGGGTCGGCGAGTTAGTGCAACTGCCCGCCGGTGCCTCGCTGCCAACCGCGTTGGCCTCATCGCCTGTTCCCATCCCTCCTGATCAACTCTACATCGTCCAACCGGGCGACACGCTGCTGAAGATCGCCCAGAAACGGGACCTGTACCCGGACGAGCTCAAAACCCTGAATCCCGGCGTAAACTGGCAACTGCTCAAGGTCGGCCAATCCATTCGCGCCCCGTAAGGCCGGGGGCCTGGGCGATCCAGAATGACCCCTTCAAGCCCCTCAAACAACGCCATGCCGACTATCGGGTGCTAACTATACCGAAAGCGAACGATCAATTAGGCATCAAGCGACCGGGAGGTTGAGGAATATCTGTCGGTTCATGGGAAGGAGGGTTCGCTCCACTCCTGCAACGAACGACTGAGCCGCTGGCGGACAGAAAAGACCGCATTGCCAGTCAGCGTTAACGGTTGGTCGAGGCCCGAGGTAAGAGGTGAGCCTGACCCCTTCGATCCCTCCTCCTTCCCCTCCTGGTTTCTCCCGTCCGCCCGTCAGCTCCCACCCCCAACGGAGCCGGCGGACGGGGCCTCGCCGGAAGCATGGACCGTTCGAAAAACTTCATTACCAGACGACGCTACCGCACCATCTGGTGGTGCATTCCTGCGACATCCATCATTCGCCACGGACTACAAAGCCTGCCCCTATTGAATTACCCGACCCCAGCATCTATCCCACGCCCGAACCCTGGTCCCTTCGCCTGTCACCCGCGCTTTGCCTTTGCCTCTAGCGACCGGAAACGGCTAAGGGAAATCCATCCCGAAACGCCATGTCCTGTCCATACCTGCGCCTACTCTGTCTCCTTTCCGCCGTCCTTGCCTTTGTCCCGTCCGCAGCCTCAGCCCAGCTCGGTTTCGGAGCCGACACCGTGAAATCGGTCGGCCAGCACCTGAGCCCCGAGGCCAGGAAGCTGGCCGGGCAGATCCAGGCCGAGCTGGGCACGGACGCCACGCCGGCGGCGCTGGGCAATGTCGCCGTGGGGCTGTGGATGACCGGCCGCCTGCAGGTGGCCCTGCAGTTGATGGGTGCGGCCATCGCCGCCGATCCGGCCAACACCGACAACCAGTGCAACTACGCCGCCATGCTCACCATGAGCGGCGCCGCCGGCCAGGCCGTGCCGGTGCTGGAGGCGCTCGCACGGAAATTCCCCGACAATCCCACCGTGTTGAACAACCTCGGGCAGGCGTACTACCAGGCGGGAGACGAAGAAAAATCTGAAAAGGCCCTCGGTCGCGCCCTCGCGGTCGCTCCCGGGCACCCGCAGGCCGCGGCCACCCAGTCCGAGATCGCCGAAAACAAGGGCGACAAGGCCCAAGCCGTCGCGCTGGCCAAGCAGGCGGTGCAGCGCAGCGTGTCCCGGGACAAGCTGAACCGGCTGCGCAAGCTCGGCTACAAGCTGACGCTGGCCGACATGGAGCAGAGCCGTCCCGCCGATCCTGACCCGCTGGGGCTGCACAACTTCGTCCACCCTCCCTTTCCCACCAACGCCCTGGAGGAAAACCGCACGCACCGCGAATGGGCCGCCTTCTACCAGGAGGTCCAGACCCGCCTGCAGACGCTGCAGCAGCGGCTCAATGCCGCGCAGGCGCCCGCGATCGCCGCCGCAAACGCCCAGGCCCTCGCCAACTACGAGCGGATCCGCAGCGGCAACCTGACCGGAGGGGCCGCGCCCGTGGCCGCGTCGACACAGACGGGCGTCGGCCAGATCAGCCTCACCAGCCAGGAGAACGAGGCCACGACGGTCGTCCGGCCCTTTGCCCAGAAGGCAAAGCTCATGCTGGACCTGCTAAGCCGCGACGCCGGCGCCAAACTGCGGTTGAAGCGGGCGAAGGACGCCCTGGCCGACTTCGTCGCGAAGAACCAGCAGCTAGTGGAGACCGAGTACCGCGCGGAGTACAACAAGCTCGGACGCAAGGACGCCAACCAGACCGGTGAGGGTCAGGCCAACGAAAGCTACTGCGATCGGTTCCTCGCCTTGGCGGACAAGTATCTCGCCAAGTGGAGCGACGGCCGGGAGACGCTCTACAACGACTACCTGCACCAGCTTGAGCTGAAGCTAAGCGAGGAGGTCTACTGGCAGCAGTTTCTCCAGCCGCGGGCGGAATTCCAGGTGACGGTGCTGAAGGCGCAAATCGAGTGGCTCAGCGCCTTCATGTCCGCGGGCATCCGCACCGATGGTTCCATCGGCATTCAGGTGGACGAAAGCTGCCTTGCCAAGAAGCAGGCGCCGCGCGGCGGGAAGCTCGCGAATTTCAACGACGTGCACTGCCAATATCACTCGGAGCTCAACCTCGGCATCGGCACGATCGTCACGGATTGCGACAAGATGGTGTCCAACCTCGGGATCGGACCGGTGAAGCTCGGCCTGAGTCAGGACATGGCGCAGGGCACGGATTTCCACGACAGCTTCGTCAGCTGCACGGTCGAGATCTCCGCCGGCAAGAGCGCCGAGGTGAAAGCCGGCCCAGTCAGCATCGAGGTCGGCGCGGAGGCGGGCGTCGGGGTCGAGATCGGCCGCAACGGCGTGCAGGATGTCTACGTCACGGGCAAGGTGGAGGCCAGCGCCATGAACGTCGTCGGCAGCGGCGCCGAAGGCCGCATGAGCCTGATCAGCGGCTCAGGCAGCGTGAAAATGCTCTAGGATCCGGACAGAGCGGAAGCCCAAGGAAATCTGGAATCGGGCATTGATAATCCGAAAAGTCCTGGAGCGCGGTGCCGGAGATTAGCGTTCCTTAGCGAGATTGGCGGTTAAACGGGTTGGTCCAAGGCGGGGTTTTCACCACGGAACACACGGGATTCACTGAAGATTTGGGCGCGGATAAATCCATTCTTATCAACTCAAAGGACGCAAAGGACGCGGGGACGATTCCAAACCGTTTAACCACGAATGCTGCGCCTTAAGGCTGCGCTTGGTAGTCCCCTCTGCCTGATCGGCTCCGGTTTTGGTTCCGGGGTGCGGTTTATCGCCGCTATGAGCAGCAGGAGAATCCATTGTTCGTCGGCGATGAGCCGACCCCCGAAGCTCATTGTGGAGCCGATCAGGCGGAACGCTGCAGGTAGCGCAGCCGTTAGGCGCAGCATTCGTGGTCAATCCTCTTCGGGTCGGTTTAAAAGCACTCCCTAGGCCTTGGGCGGCATCGCGCTCAGATGGAGGACGCCCCAGCCGTGGCCGTCGGGGTCGACGAAGCTGTGCGAATACATGAAGCCGAGGTCCTCCGGCTGGTCGTAGGTCGAGCCGCCGGCGGCGAGGGC
>JBDKHE010000305.1:0-6639 GCA_039797805.1 Verrucomicrobiota bacterium | reverse complement strand
GTGATCGCGATCACGTCGCCGCGCCAGAAAAGGGAGGCAAAGTCCAATTCGCCCAGACAGGTGCAACCCGCCTCCCGGGCCGCGACCAACCAGGCGTGCTCGGGCGCAAAGCCCGGGCTGTAGACCACCAGTCCGTGTTCCCGGCCGGTGGTGGCGTTGAAGCTTCGTCGGGCATTGTCGGCCCGCTCGTCGTACACCACACCCCGCGCGTTGATCGTCGCGAGCAATGCGAGCACGCCCTGCCCGCTCACGCCCGCGCCAAGCACGGCGACGGGGCGTTGCAGCAGGTTGACCAAGGGCTCGGGGATGGGCGATGGCATGAAATTAACGCAGGGAGTCCGCTGACAGCAGTATGGTTTTGGTTCCGATTGGATGGTATAAAGAACCTGTCAGCGGGCTCCTGCGAAAGTCTTGGCGCTGCGCACGACCGGGCCCTCGGGCACGGTCTGCCCCTTCCGGAGGCGGCGCAGTTTCGACAACGACCGCACCAGCGGCTGCTTCAACAGCAGGAGACTGGTCCGGGTGAGGTCGCGAAAGTTTGGGGTGTGTTCGAAATTGTAGTCGATGGGCATGGGGATGAGGGCGGTTGAGGGCTCAGCGCAGTTTGAGGGTGGCGAGTCCCGCCAGGGCGAAGCCCAGCGAGAGTACCCAGAAGCGCAGGACGACCTTGGTCTCGGGCCAGCCGCGCTTTTGGAAATGGTGGTGGATGGGCGCCATCAGGAAGAGCCGCTGCCCCAACCCGGTGCGCTTGCGGGTGTATTTGAACCAACCGACCTGAAGGATGACGGAGAGCGCCTCCATGACGAAGACCCCGCCGACGATCACCAGGGTGAAGGGCTGGTGAATCATGAAGGCCATGACCCCGATCAACCCGCCGAGGGCCAGGGAACCGGTGTCGCCCATGAACACCTCCGCCGGGTGGGAATTGTACCAGAGAAAGGCCATGCAGGCGCCGATCAGCGCCGCGCACACCACGGTGAGTTCCCCGGTGCCGGGCACGTGGCTGATGAGCAGGTACTGTGCGATGATGCTGTTGCCCGCCGCGTAGGCCATGATGCCGAACACGAGCGCCACGGTGATGGTGCAACCGACCGCAAGTCCGTCGAGGCCGTCGGTGAGATTGATCGCGTTGCTGAAGCCGACGATCCAGAGGTAGATCAACACGAGCAGCAGCGCCCAGTGCATGTGCGGGATCACCGCCGTCTTGAAAAACGGCACCCAGAGTTCGCGGATCTTCTCCGCACTCTGCGGGTGCCACAACAGGAACGCCAGGGCCACGACCGTGGCGCCCGTCTGCCAGGCGATCTTTTCCCACGACTTGATGCCGTCCTTGTTCTTGTGGACAACCTTGAGGTAGTCGTCGCGCCAACCCGGCACGGTCAGGGCGGTGTAGACGAACAGCGCCGTGATCACCCAGACATTGGGCATCGCCCAGAGCACGACGCTGAAGAAGACCGAGATGAAGATGATCAGGCCCCCCATCGTCGGGGTGTGCTTCTTGTCGAAATACGTCGCCCCGAGCGAACCGGTGCGCTCATCGATGTACCCGTGGCCGAATTTCAGCTCGCGAAACCGGCGAATGAGCATCGGCCCGACCACGAAACCGATCACCATGGCCGTGATCGCCGCCCCCACCGCCCGCACGGTGATGTACTGCAGCAGCCGCAGCGGCCCGAAATAGGAATCGAACTCCGAGAGATAGCTAAGCATGGGCTGCCTCCGGTCCGGCGCGGCGCGGAGTCCGCGCGCCATCCTCTTTGAATATGAGCAAAAGGCTTTTCACGTTCAGTGTGCTCCGGCGGCCTGGGGTTCGAGCACGGTTTCGAGCTGGTAGCGGCGGCTGCCCTTGAGAAAAACCGCGCCGGCAAAGCCGGCCAGCCGCGCACGCACGGGAGCCAGGTCGGCGATGACTTCGATCTGCGCCGGATCATTGCCGTTCTCCAGCAATCCCTCGCGCAACGCCCCGGCCTGGGTGCCGATGACACAGAGATGATCGCCGGGGCGCAACAGGAGCGTGCGACCAAACTGGCGGTGGAATTCCATCGATTGCTCCCCCAGTTCCTCCATGCAGCCGAGCACGTAGAGACGGGGCAGTTCCGGCTTCACGGCGCCGTTGAAGGCGTCGATCGCATCCGTCATCGACGCCGGGTTGGCGTTGTAGAAATCGCAATACACCGTGGCCGCGCCACTCTCGCGGAATTCACCCCGCCAGCGCGACGGCTGCCAGACATCCAGCCGCGCCTGCATCGACGCATCGTCCACGCCCAGCTCGGCGGCCAGGGCGAGCGCGAGCGCGGTGTTCTGGGCCATGCCCGCCGAGACCCGCCGCAACTTGAACGTCCGCCGCCCGTCCAGCCGCACTTCCGTGCGGTCCGGCCGATGAAACACATTGTACTTCACGGTCCGGCCCGTCACGCGGACCATGCCTTCGTTTTCCGGGATCAGCACCAGGGAATTCTCCAGCTCACGGAACACCGGGTAAGTCCAGCAGGACACCGGGAACACCTGCAGGCCCCCACTACGCACCGCGCGCAACAAGCGGACTTTCTCCCCCGCCACGCCTTCGAGCGACCCCAACTTTTCAAGGTGGGCGGGCCCCACGAGGGTGACGATGGCATGATCAGGCTCGATCATCGCGCCCAGGGACGCCATCTCGCCGGGCGAATTGATGCCGGCCTCGATCACGGCCGAGCGATGCAACCCTGGGTCCAGTCGGGTCAGGGTGAGCGGGATGCCGATGTGATTGTTCAGGTTGCCCGCCGTGGCGAGGACCCGGGGGTCGCCACCAAGCAGCAGCGCCAGCAGATCCTTGGTGGACGTCTTGCCCACGCTGCCGGTCACGCCGACCACGGTGCCGTGAAACTCCCGGCGATGTTCCCGGCCGATGCGCTGAAAGGCCGCCAAGGGATCCGCCACCACGAGCTGCCGCAGCGTCGCCCCCGCCACGGTGCGTTCCACCAGCGCCGCGGCCGCCCCGCGTGCCTGCGCTTCGCCGAGAAAATCATGGCCGTCGCGCTTCTCCGTCTTCAGGGCGACAAACACCTGACCGGCCGAGAGCGTGCGTGTGTCCTGGTTAAAGCCGGTGATCGCCGCCCCGGGAAACGAGGACCAAGAGCCACCGGTCCAGGTGGCGAGCTTTTCTGCGGCGAACGTTGGCATGATCAGCGCTCAGACTGGTTTGATTGACTTGATGCCGATCAGTTCGCGCACGACCTGCCGGTCGTCGAAGGGCACGATCGTGTCGGCAAATTCCTGGTAGGTCTCGTGGCCCTTGCCCGCGACCAGTACGCAATCACCCTCGCGGGCGGCATCCAGCGCGAGGCTGATGGCATGACGACGATCCTCCACAAAGGTAATCTTCTCCGGAGTCTTCACCCCGGCCTTCATGTCGGTGAAAATCTGCGCCAGCGCCTCACCCCGGGGATTGTCCGCGGTGGCCCAGGCATGGTCGGCAAAATCCTGCACGGCGCCCGTCATGAGCGGACGCTTGGTCCGGTCGCGATTGCCACCACAGCCAAACACCACGAGCAGGCGGCCGGGCGTGACGGCCCGCAACATGCCGAGCGCGTTGCGCAGGGCGTCGTCGGTGTGCGCGTAGTCGACGAGCACGTTGAAGGACTGGCCTTCGTCGATGCGCTCCATGCGGCCGGACACGCCGCCAAAGCTCTTGAGGCGCAGCGCGATCACGGCGGGATCACGGCCGAGGGAATAGCACGCCGCGAAGGCGGCCAACAAGTTGCTCACATTGTACCGGCCGATGAACGGGCTCTCGATCTCCACGCGGCCTTCCGGCCAGACGAGCGTCAGCTGGGTGTTGCGGAAGTTCAGACGGACATTCTCGGCGCGCACCGTGGCGTCGGCCGCCTCGCCAAAGGTCACCACGCGGACGTGCTTCGGCACCTCGCCAGCCAGACGGCGGCCGTAGGGATCGTCGATGTTCACCGCGGCCACGCGCGGGGATCCGCCGATGCCGCCGTTGAACAGCCGGGACTTCACCTCGTAATAGGCCTCGATCGTCTTGTGGTAATCGAGGTGGTCGCGGGTGAGATTGGTGAACACCGCGACCCCAAACTGCATGCCGAGCACGCGCTGCTGGTCGATGCCGTGCGAGCTGACCTCCATCGCCGCCTGCCGGCAGCCGGCATCGCGCATCTGGGCGAGCATGCCATAGAGTTCCAGCGATTCCGGCGTGGTGCGGTAGGACGGCACCACACGGGCGCCGAGATCGTAGTTCACCGTGCCGACCAGCCCGACGCGTTGCGAGCTGGTGGAGAGCAGGTGCTTGATGAGATTGGTGACGGTCGTCTTGCCGTTCGTGCCGGTGACGCCGACCAGATCGAGCGACTTGTCCGGGAAATTGAAATAGCGCTGGGCCACCTGCGCCAGGGCGCGACGGGCGTCGGCCACCTGCACATAGGTCACGCGGGCCGCTTTGCCCGAGGGGATCTTCTCGCCCACGATGCCGACCGCGCCGCGCTGGATCGCCTCGTCGATGAAGGAGTTGCCGTCGGCCCGGCGCCCGGGCAGCGCGAAGAACAGGTTGCCCGGCATCACGCGCCGGCTGTCCATCGCCAGCCCGGAGATCGGCCGGTCAAGGTCGCCTTTGCTGGCGCTGATTTCGCCATCTTGGAAATAGTCGGAGAGCTTGGGAGCCATTTTGAAGATTTGCCGGCTGACGCGGTCAGTCGGACGGGTACGGGTCCGGGGCAGAGAGCGGAAGGCGGCGACGAGGGGATAGTTCGGGGTGAGGTAGCCGATCACAGCGCACCTCCCTGCATGGCGACGAGGTTGCGCGAGTAGGACTGGACGGGCTTGATGTCGAGATACTGGATGAGTTGCTCGGCCACGTGCTTGAACGAAGGCGCCGCCACCGCGCGGCCGTAGTTCTTGCCGTCAGGCACCTGGGCGTCGTCGACGATGACCGAGAGCACGATCTCCGGACGGCTCGCCGGAAAGAACCCGATGAACGAGCCGACGTAGTGGGTGCTGGAGTATTTCCCGTCGATGATCTTCTGCGTCGTGCCGGTCTTGGCCGCGATCTCGAAACCGGGGATGTCAAAACCGTCAGCGGTGCCCTCGGGTCCGACCACGCCATGGAGCAGACGGGCCAGCAACGCGGCCGTGCTCGGCTTGACGACCTGGGCCCGCTTCTCGGGATCAAAGCGGCGCACGACGCGGCCGTCAGCATCACGGATTTCCTGGATGACCTGGGGCCGCAGCAGCGCGCCGCCGTTGGCGATGGCGCTCATCGCCATGTGGATCTGGAGCGGCGTCGCGGCCACCGCGTGGCCCATCGGCATGCGGGTGATCGTCAGGCCGTCCCACCGCGAGGGCGGTTCGAGGATGCCGCGAACTTCGCCGCCAAGCTGAAAGCCGGTGGTGGCGCCGAAACCGTAGAGTTTGGCGTAGTCGTAGAACTTCTGCGCGCCCATCAGCATGGCGAGCTGGGCTGCGCCGCGGTTGCTCGAGTGGCTGACGATTTCGGCCACGGTCAGCGTGCCGAAGGGGTGGTCTTCCTTGGGCAGCTTGAGGTCGCGTCCCTGAAAGTTGATCGAGGTGATCCCGCAGTCAAAGGCGGAGGCCGGGGAAACGAGTCCCTGATCGAGCGCCGCTCCGGCCGCGACGATCTTGAAAGTCGAGCCCGGCTCGATGATGTCCGTGACGGCGTAGTTCCGCTGGGCATCGAGCGGCGCCTTGCTGTAGTTGTTGAGATCGAAGCTGGGATAACTCGCCATCCCGAGGATGCGGCCGGTGCGCGGTTCGCTGGCGATGATGGTGGCGAAATGCGGGTTGAACTTGCCGGCAATGGAGCGGAGTTCCTCCTCCAGGATATGTTGCACCACGGAATCGATCGTGAGCACGACATCATGGCCGTCGCGCGCCGGCACCTCGCGGGAGCGGAACTGCGCCAGCTCCCGGCGGGCTCCGTCCTTCTCGGACTCGATCCAACCGTCCTCACCCTTGAGATAGAGCTCAAAATGACGTTCGGCGCCGGTGACCGCGGTACCCTCCTTGTTCAGGTAGCCGATCAGGTTGGCCGCCAGTCCGCCGGAGGGATAGGTCCGGCGATAAATGCGTTCATGCGTCAGTCCGCGGACATTGAGCGCGGCGATCCGGTCGAAGGTCGGTTCATCGAGGCCCTCGCGGAGCTTGGTCCAACGATCCTTCACGAGGCCATCGGCCGTCCCGTCCTTCTGATCCAAGGACGGCCGCACCTGCTTCATCACGGGTTGGAAGGCTTTTTCAATGTCCGCGACCGACATACCCAGAATGCCGGCCAGCTGGGCGCGCTTGGCCTGCTGCTCGCGGGCCTTCGCCTCGCGGCGCGCTTCGTTGCGGTCGAGTTCCAAGTATTCAACCAGTGCCCAGGGATCGACGGCGAGGGTGATCTCGGAACGGCTCGTCGCAAGCAGGCTGCCGCGCGAGTCCAGGATTGTGCCCCGGCGCGCGTGCTCCACCACGATCTGGCGACGGGCCCGGTCGACGTAACCCAGCAGTTCTTCACGATCGACGACATGCAGGAACACGAGGCGCACACCGACGGCCAGAAAGCACGCCAGCACGCCGACAGCGAGCAGGGTGAGACGGTTGTTGGCGTAGCCCTTGGACATCGGTTATTGGAGGGACACCGTCAGAGGG
>JBDKHE010000304.1:0-3712 GCA_039797805.1 Verrucomicrobiota bacterium | reverse complement strand
CGGTACGATGCTCGAAGGCCTGGTGTCCAACGTCTCGGACAAGCAGGCCCAGGCCAAGGCCGTCACCCAGCAGGTGCTGCTGGGTGAAAACGACCAGCTTCACCAGAGCGTCATCGCCATGCAGGAGGCCTCGGTCGCCTTCAGCCTCATGGTCGAGGTGCGCAACAAACTTGTCGAATCGTACCAGGAACTCATGCGCATGCAGGTATGAGGCTTCCTGACTCCCTAGCTGAAATCGTCCCATGAAGAAATTTGCCCAATCCCTCCTCGATCTTTGGTCGCACCTCGGCCTCAACCAGCGCGTGTCGCTGGCGGTGGCCGCCCTGGCCGTGGTCGGGGGCATGATCGCCCTGGTCATCTGGTCCCACCGGCCCGATTACCAGCTCCTCTACGCCCGCCTCGGGGACAAGGACTCGGCCGCGGTCATCAGCTACCTGCAGTCGCTGAATATTCCGCACCAGATTTCTTCCGGCGGCGGCACCGTTTCCGTGCCGGCGGACAAGGTTTACAAGCTCCGGATGGACCTCGCGGCGAAGGGCCTGCCCAGTGGGGAAGGGGTCGGCTTCGAAATCTTTGACAAGGGACAGTTCGGCCTGAGCGACTTTGTGCAGCGCACCAATTACGTCCGCGCCTTGCAGGGTGAACTGGCGCGCACCATCGGCCAGCTTGCCGGCGTGCGGGCGGCGCGGGTGATGATCGTGCAACCCGAGAATCGTCTCCTCCTGACCGACCAGGGCGTGAAACCCACCGCCTCCGTCTTCGTGGACATGGGCGGCTCCCGCCTCGAAAGCGATCAGGTCAACGCCATCCGCCATCTGGTGGCCAATGCGGTCCAGGGCCTCGGTCCTGACCAGGTCGCCGTCGTCGACAACCGCGGCCATGTTCTCTCCGAGGATCTGAAACAGGACCCCGCGCTGGGGACGGCTTCCTCCCAGATGCGCTACAAGCAACAGGTCGAGGATTACCTCTCGCGCAAGGTCGAGTCCATGCTCGCGCAGGTCATCGGGCCGGGTCAGGCCGTTGTCCGGGTTTCCGCCGAGATCGAGACGGAGGCCACCACCGTCTCGGCCGAGAAATTTGATCCCGAGGGCGTGGTCCGCACGCAGACCACCACTGAGGACACCAACAACACCACGGAAACGAAGGCCGGCGGCGGTGCCGTGGGCGTCAGTGCCAATGTTCCGGAAAAAGCGGCCACGGCCGAACCGGTCGCCAACCGGCCGACGTCCAGCAGCGAACAGAATCGCAAGAACCGCACGACCACTTACGAGCTCAACCGCACTCTCACCAACACCATTCGCAATCCCGGTACGGTCAAGAACGTGACCGCCGCCGTGCTCGTCGCCCAGCGTCCGCCGCTCGCCGCCGCCACGGCCACTCCCGCCGCCGATGGCGCCGCCGCCCCCGCCGGCCAGCCGCGTCCGCGCACCGCCGAGGAACTCGCGGCCCTCCGCCAGGTGGTGGTCAACGCCCTTGGTCTCAAGCCCGAGGCCGGCCAGTCTTTGGATACGATCGTCACCCTGCAGGAAGTGGCCTTTGCCAACGAGCCGATCGGGGAGCAGATCCAGGCCATCCAGAAGGAAAACAAATGGCAGGGCTGGATCGAAGCCGCCAGCCACTGGTCGGCCGTTGCCGGCGCCGCGGTCGTCCTCCTGATCTTCCTCCGCATGCTTTCCAGGCAGAAGCCCGAGCCGGTGCCGGTCGAGGTCCTCGCCATGCCGTCCGAACTGGCGGCCCGCTCTTTCCAGAACGGCAGCAACGTGACGCCCGAAATGCTCAACGAGCTGATCAAGCAGCGCCCCGCCAACATCGGTTCGGCCCTGCGCGACTGGGTCGGCACGCCCGCGGCCACCAAGAACAATTGATCCTGCGCACCAACCTTTCCGGCCATGACTGAAATCGATTACAGCAAGCTCACCCGTCAGCAGAAGCTCGCGATCTTCCTCATCAGCATCGGGCCGGAGGCTTCCGCCACGGTGCTGAAGCAGTTTGATGACAGCGAGATTGAGAATCTCTGCCGGGAAATGGCCGGATTTCCCATGATTTCCGGATCGGTTCAGAAGCAGGCTCTCGAGGAATTCTCCTCCATCGTGGCCAGCAGCGTCCAATCCGCCACCGGTGGCATCAGCTTTGTGCAACGCACCCTGGAGATCGCGAAGGGCGACCACCGCGCCTCGGCCATCGTCAGCCGGGTCGATCCCGCCGGGGGCAACTCCCTCGATGTGATCAAGGAGATCAGCCAGATGGAGGGACGCCAGATCTTCAATCTCCTCAAGAACGAACAGCCCCAGACCATCTCGTTCGTGCTCTCCTACCTGGAACCGGCGAAGGCGGCCGAAATCTTTCCTCTCCTCGGACCCGAGCTCCGCGAGGAAGTCATCGAGCGGCTGGGGACCTTGGAATCCACCTCCGTCGATCTGGTGGGCAAAATCGCCCGCAGTCTCGGCAAGCACTTTGACACCAAGAATCGTCCGGCTTTCCACAGCAGTGGTGGCGTACCGGCCGCCGCAACGCTTCTCAATTCCCTGGACAAGGAGCTGAGTAAAACGCTCTTGGGACGGCTGGAGGAGCGGAATGCGCCCCTCAGCGCCGCCATCCGCAAGAAACTCTTCAGCTTCGAGGATCTCAACCGCCTCCAGGCGGCCGATCTGCAGCGCATCCTGCGCGAGGTCGACTCGGCCAACCTGGCCACTGCGATGAAATCTGCCAGCGAAACCCTCCGCACCAAGATCTACGCGGGCCTGTCCAAGCGCGCCGCCGAGTGCCTCAAGGAGGAGATCGAGATGATGGGGCCGGTGAAACTGAAGGACGTCGAGGCGGCCCAGGACATGATCATCCAGGCGGTCCGCCGTCTGGAGGAAGAGGGCCAGATCACCATCGATGCCGACGCCGCTGCCGTCGTCGCCTGAACCCATGCACGATTTTCTCCAAACCTGCACCGCCCAACCGGGCCACCCGGCCGCCTCGACCGCCGGTCGCCGCGCGGCGGAGGTCCTGCGTGGCGTCATGCGGAGTTTTGAGGTTGGGCCGGCCGTTCCTTGGAAAACCGCGGCCAACCAATCCCGGCCCCGCCCGGCTCAACCTGTTTCGCGAACGAAATAATCCCGTGCCTCTCGCCAAACTCATCGCCTTTGACCGTCCCTTGATCGGCGCCGTGTTGCCCGGTTCTGGCCGGCATTTCACGGAGTCCGAGGTCGCGGCCCTGACCGAGGCCGCCTACCACAAGGGCGTGGATGCGACCCGCGCCGCGGTCGACCAGAAGCTGGTCGAGATGCGCGTGGACATGGAGCAGCTCAGCGTGGGGGTGCTGAACAAGCTGACGCTCGTTGAGTCCGCGACCATGAGCCAGCTGCGCGAGGCGCTGCCGGCCCTGACGATCGATATTTCCCGGCGCCTGCTGGCGGGATTTGAACCCTCGCCCGAGCTGGTTGAGAAACTTTGCCTGGAGGCCTTGGAGCAGCTCTTCCCCGAGCGGGACGGACTCGAGCTCTCCCTCTGCCCGCGGGATGCCGCGTTGCTCGACCAGATCAGCCCCGGCTGGATCGCCCGCTATCCCGGCCTGAAGATCAAGCAGGACGCGAATCTCGCGCCCGGCGACTGCCAGGTGCGGAGCCGCTTCGGTCTCACCGACGCCCGTCAACAAACCAAGCTGGCCGTGCTCACGCACGGCCTCACCGGCGCATGAGCACCGTGAGCACCAGTCCGCTGAGCA
>JBDKHE010000303.1:0-2768 GCA_039797805.1 Verrucomicrobiota bacterium | reverse complement strand
CTTCGGCTTCGGCTGGGACGCGCTCGACCGCAAGACCGGCCAACCCTACGCCGCCGATCCCAAGACGTATCCCGTGGCCGACCACTTTCACCTCGTCGCCCAGCGGGAGACCACCGCCGATCGCCAGGTGATCGTCTCGAACCAGGAGGATTTCTTCCGCGACTTCGCCGCGCACCACGGCGCGACGCTGCCGGCCGAATCCCTGACTTACGGGAATGAATGGGACCTCTACAGCGCTTCTATGGCGGAAACCTCCGCGCGCGTGCGCCGTTCGGTCGAGCAGCTCCGCACCGCCGAGGCGCTCGCCGCCGTGGTCAGCCTGCACGATCCGGCGGCGCTGCCCGGGCGCGAGGCCGCCCGCGACCAGGCGTTCATGGATCTCGGCCTCTTCTGGGAGCACGACTGGACCGCCGACGGCCCCGTCTCCCGCGCCGCCCGGGCCGCGTGGCAGGATGGACTGGCCGACACTGTCGCCCGTTACGTCGACGGCTTGCAGACCGCGGCGGCGGCGAGGCTTTCCACCCTGATTCCGTCGGCCGGCACCGCGCCGCGTCTTTTCGCCTTCAATCCGCTCGGCTGGACCCGCACCGACGCCGTCGATTTCCCCTACGACGGTCCGGAGGACATCCATGTCCGCGACGTGACCGCCGCCACCGGCGCGCCCCACCAGTTCATCACCATTGCGGGGCTGAAATATCTCCGCATCCTCGCCCGCGACCTGCCGCCGGTCGGCTACAAGGTCTTCGAGTTGCGCCCGGGCATCCGCGGCACCGCGCCGCGCGATCCCGCCGCCACCTTCGAAAAACGCACCTTCGAGAACGCCCGCGTCAAGCTCGTCCTCGACGGCGACGGCGCTATCGCCAGCCTGATCGACCAGCGCGACCCCGCCGTCGATCTCGCCACCGCGATCGGCGGAGCGAAGCTCAACGATTTCGCCGCCAATGATTCGGGCGGCCATGATCTCGTCGTCGAAAACAGCGGCCCCGTGTCCGTCACCGTTCGCATCACCAGCGACGCGGCGCGCAACCACGTCACCCGCGTTACGCTTTATCGCGCCTCCGACCGCATCGACCTGCGCAACGAGATCGAGGAGAACTTCGGTGATGTCCGCCACTGGGCCTTCAGCTTCAATCTCGCCGCGCCCAACGTGCATACGGAGGAGCTCGGCGCCATCCTCCGCCTGAAGAAGAAATCCGCCGGCGGCCACTATGCGGAGCGCAACGCCCGCTACGACTACGCCACGTTGAATCACTTCGCGGATATCTCCGATGGGGCCAACACCCGGGGTGTCACCCTCTCCAACTGGGACTGTTCGTTCCTGCGCCTCGGCCAGAGCACCCCCGATTCCCTCGACACCACGACCGCGCAACTGAATGTGCTCGCCGGCGGACAGATCGACGGCGACCAGCTCGGCATCCGCAACCAGAATGGCGCGAGCCATTTCCTCCAGCGCTTCGCGCTGCGCCCGCACCGCGGCTACGATCCCGTCGCCGCCATGCGCTTCGCCCTCGAGCACCAGAACCCGCCCATCGCCGGCCTGGTGGAAGGGAAGCCGGATGCGCCGCTGCCCGCCAGTTCATACTCGCTCCTCACGGTGGGTGATCCCGGCGTCCTGCTGTGGGCGGTGAAGCCCGCCGAGGAAGGCATCGCTCACGGCCTCATCGCGCGCCTGTGGAATGTCTCTGACGCGCCGGCCACCACCACGATCGCGCTCACCCCGGGCCTCGCCGCCGCCCGGCGCACCACGCACATCGAGACCGATCTTGAAGCCATCCCGCTCGATGCCGCGGCCGCCCTGCCCGCGAGCTTCACGCGCCAGCAGCTGCAAACCTACCGCCTCACGCCGAAGTGAAGGTCCTAGGTCCAGCTCTGGGGTATTTGATCAAACTTATCATGGCCACCAATCGCACCGCCTTGTGTAGGAGCCTGCTTGCAGGCGATTCGGAACGCCCGCCCACGGAGCCCATGCTGCATCGCCTGCAAGCAGGCTCCTACAGCCCCTCCAAGCAAGGACATCTGTCCGCTGAACGCCCGGCGAAGATTGCTGCTCCGGGCTATTGAACCCATAGGAAATAATCCATCATGCCCACTCATTTCTCCGTCTTGGAAGGCGCCTACCTGCGCGATCTCCTGGCCCAACCGCAGGCCCTGACCGATACCGTCGCCGGCCTCCGCGCGCTCCCGCCGCTGCCAGAACGCGCCCTGGCCGGTCAGCGCATCGTGCTTACCGGCCTCGGTTCGTCGCTTCATGGCCTTTATCCTCTCCACCTCCGGCTCGTGCGCGCCGGACTCACCGCGTGCATGGTCGAGACCGGGGAACTCGTGCACACCCAATCGACGCTTCTCGGCGGGCGCACGCTCGTCATCGCCGTGTCACAATCCGGCCGCAGCGTTGAAATGGTGCAGTTGCTCGACCTGATCGGCGCCCGCGAGGCACGGCCGTTCGTCATCGGCGTCACCAACACCCCGGATTCACCGCTCGCGCTCCGGGCCGACACCGTGGTGCCCTTGCGGGCCGGCGCGGAGTTTTCCGTTTCCTGCAAAACCTACCTCGCCACGCTCGTCGCCCTCGAGTGGCTCGGCGACACGCTGACCGGGGACGATCCGGCCGGCGGGTTGCGGGAGGCCGACCAGGCCGCGCCCGCCGTGCAAGGGTATCTCGCCGGCTGGCGCGCGCACGTCGCGCATCTCGCCGGCGAGTTCGCCGGGCTCCGCCATCTCTTTCTTCTCGGCCGCGGCGCTTCGCTCGCGGCCGCCGGCACGGGCGC
>JBDKHE010000302.1:0-3991 GCA_039797805.1 Verrucomicrobiota bacterium | reverse complement strand
TTCAATCGAACCCGGGCCTTCCGTTGCCGTCAGCAGACAGAGCAGCACCAAGACTACCAGCACTGAAATCATGGTCAGGACATCATTCACCCTCGCCCGCCTCGCAGCGCCAGCCGTTGGGGAGTTTGCAGTTCATCAGTTCTTGCGGCCCATCGGCAGGGACGAGACGGACGCTCGATTCCCGACCTCCTTCGGCGGCAGAATGGCGTCAGCAGAGCAAGTCCCCCGACCAGCGCTCCTGCCACCCACGTGATAATCGCTGCCTTCGGTTCGGTAGTCGTGCCGCAGACTTCAGGCCCGGAGCCGGCCAGGGCGCCAGACAGCGCGAGGTAGCCGAACAGGCAAATCACACATTTGGGCAGCGCAACGGCACCAACCAAGCAAAGTCCGGGAAGGAACAGATTTCCCCTGAACCGGAGTCTATTCATCATTTTCATCGGGAAAGAGCTGCGGTGGCCCTGGAGGAATCAGGAGATGTCCGGCACGACCCTTCGGCTCCTCCCACGGCTCCTGCCGGCCCAGCGCGGTTTGATCGAGCAGGCGCAATGGTCCGATGACATCCTCAACGCCGCGGGCATAGGAAGAATAGGTGTGGAAGACCTCTTCTCCCCGGCGCAGGAAACAGCTCAGTCCGTGGAGGTCATAGGGTGGCTCGTTGTCAAAGTAGTAACCCGAACCGGCCGCGACATGTTCCGCTTGGCTGCGATAGTTGTACGCCGGCGGCGTGACCGCCGGATCCACCGTGACCCCGAAATCGTGGTTGAACTTCGAATCGGCGGAGGAGAACCAGGGAATATTCCAGCCCATGCGGAGGCGGAAGGGCATGATCTTGGCCAGCGGTGCCCGGGAAACGAGGACGAGCGTCGTATTCCGCCGGTGCAGCGTGGTCAGGTGACCGCGGGCGATCTGGTCGGCGAATCCTGAGCAACCCTTGCACGGCTCATCCAACGGCTCCCCGTTTTCCCAAAGCCACATGAAATGGTAAACGATGAGTTGGTGCCGCCCGGCAAACAGATCGAGCAATGACTTGGGACCTTCCGTGCCGGCGAAGACGTAGGGCTCGTCGATCCGGACCATGGGCAGTTCGCGTCGAGCCGTATTGAGACGGTCGCGTTCACGCGTGAGCTGCTTTTCACGCTCGAGCAAGGCAAGACGGGCTTTGAGCCATTCCGCTCGCGAGGCGACCGGGGGATAGTGGATCTCGGTGGTATTCATAGGGCAATAATGTGTGCGGGCTCCGCGTCAGGTTTCCCGGCATCGAGTTCGCAGAGCCGGGCATAAACCTGCATCACCACGTCGGCGGCGTCTCGCCGGCCCTGTCGGTCGAGGGTGTAAGCCAGGTCAGGCAGCTCGGTCTTGAGCCGGAGAAGCGGGCCGGGAGCAACCGGTTTGGTGAACTCGGCGTTCATGCGCGTCGAATGCTAACTGACGATGACGTTGAACCCTCCGAAGGTCATGCGGGCCATGTCGAAGGGCATTTGCTTGGGATCGCACATCGCGGCCAGTCGCGGGTCGGCCATAACCTTGGTGTTGACCCGATCGCGATGGGCCCTCGAGCGATACAGGATGTAGGCAAAAACGACCGTCTCGTCACGCTTCGCCTTGGCCAGCTTCTGAAACAGATCGGCTGGCACTCCCTCGGGTTGAGGCGACCTGTCCATGACGCACTCCTTGTAATCCAGCGCTCCGTATTCCCGCCAGACCTTGGCTGCCTGAGCGGCGATCTTGCGATACTGGGCGAGTTTCCTGCGGGGCAGTGGAATGACGAATCCATCAACGTATTGGGGCATGGTGAAGGGCTCCTGCTGGTAGGTTTAGATAAGGTGGGCGTTCAGAGCTACTACGTTTGAACCTCCCGGCCCCGGACACCCTCCGGGAATATCGCCTCATCAACCCGGTTTTTCCATCCACAAAAGCTTCGACCTATAAGGGCGCTGTCTCCGAGCCCCGCCTGTTTTCGTCAGTCGTTCTTGACCATAGCAAGCCCCGGAGGCTTCACCCTTGCGTCAAAAAATTGAATTACTCCCTTTGAATCTGTCCTTTCGGCCGGACCAGATTCGTCGTAGATCATGAACCTCCTTCCACCATGAGCACCTCACCTGACTCCTCCGCCGCCTATCTATTGATTTTCCGCAATACCGGAGCCGAAAACTACCGGCATCTGTCGGCCCAACAGCAACAGGAGCTCGTCGGACGTTGGAACGCCTGGTTTGAAGACCTGCTCGCCCGGGGCAAGGCGACCATCGGTCAACCCTTGGAAGACGCTACCCGCATCGTCGCCGGGCCCGGTGGTTCCCGCGTGGTGGATGGCCCGTTCCCTGAGGCCAAGGAGGCCGTCGGCGGCTTTGTCACGCTGCAAGTGAGCGGCCTCGCCGAAGCCACGGCGATCGCCCAACGCCACCCCGGACTTGAATTCGGCATGTTGATCGAGGTCCGCGAGATGACCCCGCACTGCCACCTCGGCGTCAACACCCGCCCGGCGGCCGCATCTTCCCGCTAGCGTGTCAGGGAGCGAGTCCAGTCCCGTCATGCCGTCACCCCAACCGGCCCAACTGGTCGAGCACTTTTTCCGCCATGAGAAAGGACGGTTGCACGGTGCCTTGGTCCGCCTGCTCGGTGTGCACAACCTTTCGCTGGCCGAAGATGTCGCCCAGGAAGCCATGCTGCGGGCCCTGCGCACGTGGTCGATGGGCGGTGTCCCGGCCAATCCCTCCGCCTGGATCACTCAGGTGGCGATGAATCTTGCCCGCGATGCCCTGCGGCACCGCAAGATGGCAACCGGCAAGGAAGCGGCGATTATCACCCATCACGAGCAAATGACCGCCACCCCGGCCGTGGCCTGGGAGGCCGCCCAGGAAATCCGTGACGACGCCCTGCGCCTGATGTTCGTCTGCGCCCACCCGGCCATCGCGCCTGATGCGCAGGTCATTCTCGCGCTGAAGATCCTCTGCGGTTTCAGCACGGGCGAGATTGCGCGCGCGTTTCTGGCCACGGAGTCGGCGATCGAGAAACAGCTCACCCGGACCAAGCAGCGCATCGCCGAGTCCGGCATCGGGTTTGAGCTGCCCGAAGGAGAGAACCTCGCCCCGCGTCTCGACGGGGTGCTTGCGGTCATTTACCTGCTCTTCAACGAAGGCTACAAGGCTTCGTCCGGCGACCGCCTTTTGCGCGAGGAACTCTGTCAGGAGGCGATCCGCCTCGGCGGTCTGCTTGTCGCCCATCCCGCCGGTCGTTCCCCGCGCTGTCACGCGCTGCTGGCGCTGATGCTGCTCACCTCGGCGCGCTTCCCCGCCCGCCTGGATGACCAGGGCGGCCTGCTGCGCCTCGATGACCAGGATCGCACGAAATGGGACCGTCAGCTCATCGCGCAAGGGCTCGGCCATCTCGGACAGGCCGCGCAGGGCCATGATCTCAGTGAATACCACCTGCAGGCCGGCATCGCGGCGTTGCATTGTCTCGCATCCGATTACGCCTCCACGGACTGGGAAAAGATCCTGCTTCACTACGACGAGCTGTTGAAACTGAAACCTTCGCCGATCGTTGCGCTCAATCGCGCCGTCGCCATCGCCCATCTCCACGGTCCGCAGGCCGGCCTCGACACCATCGCCACCATTCCCCAGCGCGAAAAGCTCGACCAGCACTACCTGCTGCACGCCGTGACCGGCGAACTGCATTGGCGATTGAAGAACCACCAGGCTGCTGCCTGGCACTTCCGCCGGGCCCTTGCCCTCGCGCAGGTCGGCCCGGAGCAAGTTTATCTTTCCCGGCTGATCGAACGCGCCGACCCTGCATCAGCCAACCCCACCCGGTCGTTCGGTTGACCCGCCGCCAGCGGGGCGTGTATCGTCTCGCGCCCATTCAAGGCCGCCCGTGCGCCTGGAAGAATTTCACGATCAGCCCGGGCGCGGCGTCGCCGGGATAACGATGCCCGCCATCGTGGAGATAAACCCCCACGTCATTGCCCTGCGCAGACGGGTATTCAGTGTACCCC
>JBDKHE010000301.1:0-4413 GCA_039797805.1 Verrucomicrobiota bacterium | reverse complement strand
ATCGCATCGTTGGCGGTATCACGATTGACCACCGAATTGAAGGTGCCGGCCCGGACGGAATTGGCGGCGTTGCCGGTCGTCGTGCGGGTGATGGTGCGAAACGCCATGTCCGGAGCCGTGGCAGTGGGATTGGAGTAAACCGACAGCACCTGGTCGAAGAGCTGCTCCTGTCCGATGAGACCGTTGCCTTCGAAGGCGGGGCCGGCAACTTGGGCAGCAGCTTGAGGGTTCTTCGCCGGATCGTCGTAGAAGGTCCAGTCGTATCCCTGCCGACCGGCGTCCATCCAGTAGCTGGAAATGCTGTTAAACGGCAGAACGGTGATCGGGCGATCGGCCTGCGTCCGGCCCGTTTCGAAATTCGCCCGCAACGCGGTGGTCCGCGTCGGCTCCCAGGTGATGGCGCCAAAAACGCGCTGCTTGTTCTCGAAGGCGGGGCGCTGGTTGAAGCGCTCGTCGTCGCGGACGGCCGCAAGACGCATCGCCAGCTTCTTCTCGACCAACACGCGATTGAAATCGACCGAGGTGCGCAGGCTGCTGTTGTTGCCGAAGCGCGATTCCACTTTGTTCTTGTTCGCGGTCAGGTTGGGCCGGAGCAACGAGCTCTCGACCACGCCGGCGGGACTGCCCACGCCGAAGAGGATCGCGTTGGGGCCGCGGTTGACCGTAACGTTCTCGATGTTGTAACTGTCGACTGCGATATCGGTATTGAAAAAGCCGCGGGTGAAATTCGGCGCACCCAAGCCACGGGTGCGGCTGCTGGTCTGCGGATTGACCCGCGGACCGTTGCCGACGACCTGATCGGCGTTGATGTTATCGGTGGCCCCGGAAATATTTCCGCCGGCACCCGCCGCCTCCATGCTCGTGGCGTAAAGCAGCAGGTCGCTCGCGCTGGTCGCACCGATGTCGTTGAGAAAATCCTTCGTGTAGATCGAAATCGAGGCGCCGAGATCCTTCACCGGGGTGTTCAAGCGCGTCCCCGCGAGCGTCGAGCTCGCCTGGTAACCGGTGTCTTGGCTGGCATTGACCGTGAACGGACTGAGTTGAAGGACGTCGTCCTTCGGCGTGACCGACGAGGCCGGGGTTGCCTGCTGGCCGCGGGCAATGACGACGCCGAGGCAAAAAGCGGCCGGCAGGAGAAGACTCCGAAGACTAACGAGGTGGGGGTGGGGTCGCATGATGGGAGGTAGGTTGGTCCTGGCTTCAACTTTCCCGGATCTCCGCCGGGGTTTTCCCTGCCGCAGCACGGCATGAAAACTCCAGCGAACGTCGGGGTAGGCGAAACACGGGGCGCGAGGTGAGGATTTCACCATACCACCTGGGCCGGAAACCGACCATGAGACTTCCTGAAAAATAATCTGAGATTTCGAACAAGCGTGGTCGCTGCCGACGAACATTTTCTCCCGCCCACTTGAGCCATCGTCCTGCGCAGTCGCCATCGGACAGTGCAGCGCGATACTCACTTCGCGCCCTCGCTGCGTGGCCGTGCCGCCGGCGGAAGTCACGGGGCGACTGCCCAAACCTCGCGCATGAAGACCACCCGAAGGAATTCCGGATGCTCGTAGTCCACTAGGAACGAAGCTCCGGGTTGGAGGCGGAGTTCTCGGGCATGAGAATGAGTCATCAGGCCGTCGCGGCTCCAAACATGTGTGGAATTTACTCAGGGCGGCGCAATTCCACCGGACGCCACGCGTGCGGGAGGCGCGCCACCTCGGCCCCGGTGGCGGCGGTAAAGCGCTCCTCACGCGCCACAAACATTTCGTGGGCGGAATAATAAAACATAAGCTGATCCCTCGGCAGGCCGAAAGCGCGGTCCAGCACTTCGAGGTAAACCTCCAAATCTTCATCGCGTTGATCCTCCCCTTCCACTGGCTAGAGGGTCTTCTTTCCGGCGGCGGTAAGCAACGGGTGAAAAGTGTCGTGGGCCCGGAAATGGTCGTCTTCATCGGTGCAACAGGGGCGACTCCGCGCGAGGGTGGCTGTTGCTGCCCAAATAGTCAATGTGATGGGTCGCGGCGCAATGCGGCGCGACCTCCCGCCGATCGGACGCCGTAGACACGCTGACTGCGAATCCCGGATGTCGCGACCTCTCGTACGCCCTCATGTCGTCGAGGATATGCAGCAGCTCGGGCTACACTGAACGCGGCTCGTCCCAGATGACGCCGTCAACCTGATAGTCCCTCAGAACGGCATCGTGAGTCCTCCCGAAACACATGCGAACAGCCGGGCGCCTCGGCTTGGACATCGCCGCAGGATCGATCCGTGCGAGCGTGGTAGGTATGCGGGATGGGGACCGTCTACGTGGAGTAGCCATCCAGCCAACCCACCACGAGGCCGCACGACCGCTTCGGCACGGCGTGAACCTCAGGCCGACCGAATGCACGAGCTCGATGACATTTCGTAGGCGTCCCGAATGTCAGTTGCTCACCCACTCCTCCTGCACGCATATCGACTCCACGTCCACCCCTTCGGATCGCATATGCTCGCAATCAGCCAGCAGGCGTTTGCTGAGGAGCGTGTCATTGTGCGGCGCATAATAGTATCAGGTGAGCACGCTGAACGAGGACGGAAATAGTCCAGAGAGAAATCCGCTGGAGCCGGCCGGGACCAATGATCGGGCGGTGATATGAGCGAAAAGAGGTCCCTGAAACCATGTGGCCTCGAGAAATAAAACTGAGCTTTCGCACACTTCCCAGCCCGCAACGGGGGCCGCTGGATTTCTCGGGCTTGTTTCGGACGTTTGTACGGGACCGGCCGGGCACAGGCCAGAGTTGAGCATCAAAGTCCAAGCCGGCAGAGCGAAGAAACGATGCTGTGTGCGTGGCCGAACCCCTCGGGTCTTAGCCCTGCAATCTCCGCAATTCCCAAATACTCTCTACGAAAATGTGGCGCGCAACGAGGGGTGCGGAGGGTCCGCGTTGCCGGGAGGTCGCGAACGGAAATCTCCGAACTGCACGACTACGTGTTTTGAACCACATGGCGGAAATCTCAGGAAATAGTCCCCGAAGTCTCATGGTGCCCGTGCGGCCACCTGCTAGAATGTCGGGCCACTCTCTTTTCCGGTCATGCCCCTCGCCACCAGCTGTACGTCGCTCGTCGAGCGGCTGCTGCGCTACAAACTCAGTCGCATTCGAGTCGACAAAATCCCGACGGATCTCGAGCCGCGCCGCGACCTAGACCTGACCTTTCCATGACCCGACCCAACGTCATCGTCTTCTTCACCGACCAGCAGCGCTGGGACACCTGCGGTGCCCACGGCAACCCGCTCGGCCTCACTCCCCACTACGACCGCTTGGCCGCGGCCGGAACGCACGCACGCCTGGCTTTCACCTGCCAGCCGATCTGCGGTCCCGCCCGTTCTTGCCTGCAAACCGGACTCTATCCGACCACGACGGGCTGTTACCGCAATCGCATTCCACTGCCCCCGGGCTCCAAGACCTTGGCCCATTATTTCGCTGCCGGTGGATACGCGACCAGCTACATCGGCAAATGGCACCTGGCTGCCGGTCCGCGCGGACCGGTCGCTGCCTCCGCCCGAGGTGGCTATGATTACTGGCTGGCAGCGAATGCCACCGAAATGGTCTCCGATTCCTACGACTGCCGCTTGTGGGACCAGGCCGAGCAGGAAGTCCGGCTGCCAGGCTACCGGATCGATGCCGTCGCCGACGCCGCTATTCGGCATATCGCGGAGCGCGTGCGCGAACCGAATCCTTTTTTCCTGTTTCTCTCCTTTCTGGAGCCGCATCACCAGAACCACCGGGACGATTATCCGGCTCCTGATGGCTATGCCGGACAATACACCGGACGGTGGACACCGCCCGACCTCGCCGCCCTGGGTGGAACGGCGCCCCAGCATCTCGGCGGCTACTACGGCATGGTCAAACGTCTCGATGAAGCGCTGGGACGCTTGCTCGATACGCTTAAGAGCCTCGACCAGCTCGATAATACCATCATCGTTTTCACCAGCGACCACGGCTGTCACTTCCGAACCCGCAACGAGGAATACAAGCAATCCGGTCATGAAGCGTCCGTGCGCGTGCCCCTCGCCTTTCATGGCCCCGGCTTCACGGGGGGCGGCGAATTGCGGCAACTCATCAGTCTCATCGATCTCCCGCCCACGCTGCTGGACGCGGCGGGACTGCCGGTGCCGTCGGCGATGCAAGGACGCTCGCTGGTTCCGTTGGTGCGCGGAGGTCGGCTCGACTGGCCCGATGACGTTTTCATTCAAATCAGCGAACCCGGCACCGGACGGGCGATCCGCACCTCCCGCTGGAAATATGGCGTGTACGCGAATTCCGGCGATACCGAGGCCCCCGCCTGGGCTCCGGAATTTACGGAGACGTACCTCTACGATCTCCTGGCCGACCCGTCCGAACTGACGAACCTCATCGGCTTCGAGTCCCATCAGGCCGTCGC
>JBDKHE010000300.1:0-3732 GCA_039797805.1 Verrucomicrobiota bacterium | reverse complement strand
GCACTCCATGTAGCCGCGATTCAGCGGGCGGGAGCTGGCGAGCAGGTCGCGCTCATCCATTAGGCGGATGCACGTGAGGTCGTCGGAAACGAGCGAGTGACCACGCTCGATCAAGGCCAGGGCGCACTCGGATTTGCCGATGCCGCTGTCGCCGCGGATCATGACGCCGATGCCCTTCACGTCGAGGGTGGTGGCGTGCTCGGTGGTGGTGGGGGCGAACTCGTTGTCGATGCACAGCGTCGCGGCGTTCACGAAATTCATCGTGATGGACGGGGTGCGGAAAATGGGCAGCTGCATCTCCTCGGAGACGGCGAGCATGGGGTGGGTGGCGTTGTAATTGCGCGTCAGGACGATGGCCGGGATGCCGCGCTTGACCATCTCGCTCATGATCTCGATCTGCTTACGCTGGTCGACCGACTTGAGGTAGGTCATCTCGGCGGCGCCGAAGACCTGGATGCGTTTGTTCGCGAAATACTTGAAGAAACCGGTGAGGGCGAGGGCGGGGCGGTTGATCGAGCCCTCGCGGATCAGGCGGTGCATGCCCCGTTCGCCGTGAAGCAACTCGAGTTGCAGCTTGTCCCGGTACTTCTCGTAGAAGTGGGCGACGGTGATGCCGTTGATGGCTTTGGTGGGCATGGGACGGAGATCCGGGAGTGGGTGCGGGCGGCGGGTAGTGAGTAGGGGAAGAACGGGACGGCAACAAGCCTCTACTGTCAGCCCCGGCCCCGCCCCGGCCGGGCCTCGGCGGCGGACCGCCTAAAGGTTGAAATCCTTGCCGAGGTAGATCTCGCGCGCCTGGGGATCGCTGATGAGGAAGTCGCCGGTGCCTTCCGTCATGACCTTGCCCTTGTGAATGATGTAGCCGCGGTCGACGATGCGCAGGGTCTCGCGCACGTTGTGGTCCGTGATCAGGACGCCGATGCCGCGCCGTTTTAGCTCGAGGATGATCTTCTGCACCTCGGCCACGGAGATGGGGTCCACGCCGGCGAACGGTTCATCCATCAGGAGGAACTGCGGACGCGAGACGAGGGCGCGGGCGATCTCGAGGCGACGGCGCTCGCCGCCGGAGAGCGTGTAGGCCTTCTGCTTCGCGAGATGACCAAGGCTGAGCTCGTCGAGGTGATGTTTGACGAGGGCGGTGTGCTCGGAGGACTTCACGCGCAGTGTCTCGACAATCGCGCGCACGTTTTCCTCGACCGTCAGCTTGCGGAAAATGGAGGCTTCCTGAGGCAGGTAGCCGACCCCGAGGCGCGCCCGCCGGTGCATGCGGAGGTGGGTGGCGTTCTGGCCGTTGATGAATACCTGGCCGTCGCTGGCGGGCACGAGGCCGACGACCATGTAGAAGGTGGTGGTCTTGCCGGCGCCGTTGGGGCCGAGCAGTCCGACGACCTCGCCGGCGCGGATGCGAATGTTGACCCCGTTGACGACGGAGCGCTGGCCGTAGGTTTTGACCAGGCCCTCGGTGCGGATTTCTTGCGGGGAATCCATGCTCAGGGCTGCTTCGGGGTCTCGGCCTCGGGGGCGGCCTTGGCCTTTTCCTTGTCGATGCCGAGATCCTTGATGGGCGGGCCGGTGAAGCGGGCGTTCTTGCCGCGGATCTGGCTTTCGCCCCGGAGCATCTCAAGCTCATCGCCGGTCCAGGTCCAGTTGACGGCGTGGTCGACGACCACGGGACGCCCGGTGAGGACGATCTTGTCGTCGCCGGGGAGGACCTCGGCGCGGCCGCAGGCGGCCTCGCGGTCGCCCTGGATGATGCGGACGTTTCCCGTGGCGATGAAGGACTTGAAACCCTCGATCTTGCCGATGGTGGCGCCGGGCTCGTTCTTGTTGAGGGCGACGATCTCGAGCCGGTCGCAGGTGAGCTTCAGGTTGGTGCCGGTCACGACCACGCGGCCCGTGAAGACGGAGGTGGTCTGGTTGCCGACGCTGCGCCAGTCAAACTGTTCGCTCTCGATGACGGTGTTCTGCGGCTCCACGCTCTGGCCATGGAGCAGGCCGGCGAGCAGACTGAGGAAAAGGAGGGTGGGGAGCAGCTTCATTGGAGAATGGAATTCAACTGGGTGTGCAGGATTACGCGCACGTTCTTGCCGATGGAAACCTTTTTATCCTTGTGCGCATAGCTCCAGTTGGAGCCCGTGGCCTCAAAGTGATCATTGATCACGCGGATCGTGTCGCTGCCGCGCACCACCTGCTCGCCCGGGCGCACCGTGGCGGCCGGGCTGAGGATGAGTGTCTCCACCTTGCCGTCGGCCTGACCGTTGAAAATGGTGAGGTTGAGCCCGGTGATGTTGACCACGCCGTCCTGCAGATAGCGGGCCTCGGAGCCGCGCACCAGCCACGAGCGGTAGCCCTCCGGCGTGAAGTCCGGCAGCCGGAAGTTCACGATGGGCTGGTTGGGGGCAATCTGGGTGCTCGCGGCGTGGCCCAGGGAGGCGGCGAGGAAAAAAACGAGACTGAATACGCGAAAACGGGACATGGGTGGATGACTACTGACCCTGACGGGACAGGATTTGTTCACACACTTCGCGCACCGCGCCCCGGCCGGCGGGACGGGCGGGCACGAAATCGGCGACCTTGAGGGCTGCGGGCATCGAAGTGGCGGGGGCCACGCCGATGCCGGCCCAGTCGATCGCCGGCGCGTCAATGTCATCATCGCCCATGTAACACACTTGGGAAGGGGGCAGCCCGAGCTGGCTCGTGAGTTCCTGGAGGGCCATCAGCTTGTCAGTGCGGCCCTGGACGAGATGTGGTATCTTGAGCTCGGTGGCCCGGGCGGTGGTCGCCCCGGAGGCACGGCCGGAGATCCAGGCGACGGCCACGCCGGCCAGCCGCAGTCGCACCAGGCCCATGCCGTCGAGGATGGAGAACTCCTTGGATTCGGTGCCGTCCGAGTGGATCTCCACGGTCCCATCGGTCAACACCCCGTCAACATCCATGGCAAACAGCCGGATACCGGCCCAGCGGGCGGCGGGGATCTTGGATTTCTGGCTTTTCGTTGGACGCGTGGGCACGGGAGGAGAGCCGGAGGTTGCCGGGTATTTTCGCCAGCGGGAATCCTAAAGACGAAAAATCGCCGGGCCGAGGCGGGCCCGCATCGCCCGCCTCGGTGGTCGCGGCTCAGGCCGATGGCCGCAGGGCCTGGCCCGACAACCGCAGATCCTCTTCCGTGAGCTGATGCCCGGTGTCGAGCCAGTGCAGGTCGACCTGGGCGCCCGCTTGGCGGAGCATTTTCGCGAGTTGGGGCGGATGATCCACCGGGACGATGGGATCATGGCGGCCCGAGAGCAGCGTGACGTGTTTGCCCGAGAGGTCGGGCAGGGTCTTGAGTTGGAGCACGACCATCGGCCGCAACAGCACGGCCCGGACCAGCGCTTCCGGACGCAAAAGCAGAAGCGAGGCCGCGATGTTGGCGCCGTTGGAATAGCCGAGGGCGGCCAGTTTGCCCGGATCGAAGCCGTAGCGCGTTGCGGCGTCGGCGATGAAATCCGCGAGTGCGTGGGTGCGCCGCGCCACGTCGTCGAGATCGAAGACGCCCTCCGCGAAACGGCGGAAGAAGCGGGGCATGCCGTGTTCGCTGACGTCTCCGCGCGGACTCAGCAGGGCCGAGCCGGGCGCGAGCTGGCGTCCGAGCGGGAGCAAATCGGCCTCGTTGCCGCCAGTGCCATGGAGCAGAAGGACCGGCGTAGCGTTGGCGACCGTGGCGGGTTCAAAACGGTGAACGTAGGTGAGAGG
>JBDKHE010000299.1:0-2730 GCA_039797805.1 Verrucomicrobiota bacterium | reverse complement strand
TGCGCGGGCAGATGGCCATCGTGCCGCAGGATGTGCTGCTCTTTGGCGGCACGATCGCGGAGAACATTGTCTACGGCCGGCCGGGCGCGAGCGACGCGGAGATCCGGGAGGCTGCGCAACTGGCCAACGCGGACGAGTTCATCTCCAGCTTTCCCGAAGGTTATGCGACCTTGGTGGGTGACCGGGGCGTGAAGCTCTCGGGCGGCCAGCGGCAACGCGTTGCCATCGCCCGGGCGATCCTGAAGAACCCCGCCATTCTCATTCTCGACGAGGCGACGAGTTCGCTGGACAGCGAGAGCGAACGGCTGGTGCAGATCGCGCTGGACCGGCTCATGACGGGCCGGACGACCTTCATTGTCGCGCACCGGCTTTCGACGATCAGGACGGCGGACCGCATCGCAGTCATCGATGGCGGCCGGATTGTCGAGCTGGGCAACCATGCCGAGTTGTCCGCCCGCCGCGACGGTCTCTACCGGAAGCTCAGCACGTTGCAGTTCGGTCACCCGGGCGAGCCGGAGAAGAGCGTCGTGTACTGAAGCGGATCTTGAAAAACCGGGTCACCACGGAAAACACGGAAAACGAACCATGCGGTGCACAGGAGGCAACGGAGGGAACTGAGTCCGGGCCGATGGAGTCACGAATGACACAGATGAAGGATGCCTAATTGAGACTTACGTTAACAAGTGACATTGGCCTCGGCCTGCTTGCGATGCTCCCCCACACACCCCGCCCTGGCGGGCACCCGTTCGACTAAGCTCACGACCGTGGCCCTCTTCCTAGAGGGGACTTCCGGACCAGTTGATTGGGTCCCCTCTAGGAAGAGGGGTGGCGCGAAGCGACGGGGTGTGTCGCTTCTTTGCGTAGTCTTCAATAGGGTGGAACGCGTCGTCCCTGACGCGTTTGCTTCGGCGCGCTGAAGAAGCCGTGTCACCACGGAAAACACGGAAGACACGGAAAGCGATCCAAGCCCATCGGGAAAACTGAGAATTGGGTATCGAGAAACTGAAAATTGCCGATCCCTCCGCTTCTGAGATTTCCAGCTGCCCGATTATCAGTTGCCCGATTTCACGATGTTCCATCTGCCTCGTGACCGCTCACCGCCCACAATCACCCCAGCGGCTTCGTCATGAAAATGGCTTCACCGGCGCCGGGTTGCAGGGAGTAGCGCTTGAAGCCGGCGGCGGTGTAGGTGCGCAGGGCGTGGTGGTTCTGGTCCAGCACCTCGAGCGTGAGTTTGCAGCAGCCGAGTTCGCGGGCCTTGGCCTCGACGGCGGCGAGCAGGCCGCGGCCGATGCCCCGGCAGCGGTGCGAGGGCACGATGGCGACGTCGTGGAGGTTGATCAGCGGTTTGGCGGCGAAGGTCGAGAAGCCAAGGAAGCAGACAGCCACGCCGACCGGGGTGTCGCCGTCGTAGGCGAGGAACACCAGCGTCGTGGGGTGTTGCCGGAGTCCGGGAATCAGACGCGCGCGGACTTCCGGGGCCAGCGGGGCGCCGTCGCCCATCGGGTCGCGCGAGTAGGCATCGACCATGGCTTCCACGGCTTGCTGGTGGTCCGGGCGGTCGAGATCGGCCTGGAGGTAGCGCAGGGTAGGAGTGGCGGAGGGCGTCGGCATGATACCCAACGAATACGGTGCAAAGGATTCAGTCGACGCCGAACCGTCTGGCGGACGGCCCGGACCGGAACAATGGGCGGTCATTCTGCCGATGACACTGTCAACGGGGCACCAGCCCCGACGGCGCCAGCGAATCCCTCGCCGGCTTACTTCCGGGCCGACTGTTCGTGGGCCTGGAGGATCTTCTCGATCAGGCGCGCAGGGGGCGTGGTGTATTTCTGGATGATCTCGCTGGCCCCGGCCAGTGCCGCCTCCTGAATCATCTCCGGATTGCCGCCCGATGTGAAAACCAGAATGGGGATGTGCTTGGTGTAGTCCGCCTCCCGGACGGCCTTGATCAGATCCACGCCGCTGAAATTGGGCATCATCAGATCGGTCACGATCACGTCGACCGGCTTTTCCTCCAGGACCTTGGCCGCTTCCTCGGCAGAGGCGACGATGTGTGTGGGGATGGCCGCCATGGCGAGTCCGGCCGTGAAGACCTTGCGGGTCGTGGCATCGTCATCGATGAACAGGACGTGGGGTTTGGGTTTCATGGGGCGTCCGGCCGTTGCCGACCATTGGTACCTTGCGAAAGTGCGGCGCACATTGCACCTGAAATCTGACGGGATTGGTGGGAGCCCCGCGGTCCCGTCAGCGCACGTTCTTAAGGGTTGCGACCAGCCAGTTGTCGAGTTCGAGCAGGCTGTTGAACTGCAGTTTGGCCTGCTGCATTTTGGGATAAAGCCGGTCGATGGCACCTTGCAGATTGCGGTAGGTGGCGACGTGGGCGGGGTTCTTCAGGCGGCCGAGTTCCTTGGCATCAGGCCAATGGGCCTTGTTGATTTTGTAGGCGGCCGGATCTTCCCGGTATTCGGTCAGGGCGGCGGCAATGAGATCGGTGGTCTCGCCGCGCGCCAGCCGTTCGCGGCTGAGGAGCAAGATGGCCGTGGTGGCTCCGCGCACCCGGTCGTCGTTCCATTTGATTTTCAAGGCCATGGTGGATTTTCGCTGATTCATCCACTTGGTCAAGCGGGCGCCTCGGTGTTGGGGGTGGATTTCGGTCAGACTTCGGGGAGGCGGATCACAATCCGGCCGCGGATTTTGCCCGCGAGCAAATCGGCGGCAGTGGCGGGC
>JBDKHE010000298.1:0-3386 GCA_039797805.1 Verrucomicrobiota bacterium | reverse complement strand
TCTGATACGGGATTTCCTATAGCCCGCCCGTGGAGAATTGAAGTTGCGGCTGATTCAACCTATTGAATAGTGCCCCCGTAGCAATGCTACTCTGTCTCTCGGCCGCGCATTTTGCCAGCTCCAGTCGGCTGATCAGAACATCCTATTTCCACCACCAGCCCTACCCCACATCATGCAGAAGCGTGTAACCCAAAAATCGATAGCCGCGAATCTTAAGCTACATCCCTCGACGGTCTGCCTTGCGCTGAAGAACAGCCCCTTGATTCCCGAGGCTACCAAATCGCAGGTGCAGGCGGCCGCCCAACGCCTCGGCTACGTGCGCGATCCCGTACTGGCCGCCCTTTCGGCCTACGCCCGGCGTGGGCGAGGGCACGGTTTTCACGGCACGATCGCCTGGCTGGTCAGTACCGCGGATGGCGAGAATTGGCGGGAACGCCCGGAGTATCTGGCCTATCACGCCGGGGCCAAAGCACGCGCGCAGCAGCTTGGTTACGTGCTCGATATCTTCGACCTGCACCCGCATGAGAATTCGCCCGACCGACTTCTGCGCATCTTCCGCCGGCGCAACATCCGCGGCGTGCTCGTGTGTCCACAGCCGAAGGGTGACACGGTGATCAAAATGGACTGCGGGGAACTTTCCGCCGTCACTTTCGGCTATACCGTCACTTCGCCGCGACTGCACGCCGTTACCGCCTACCACTTTGCCGCCATCCGCGAAATCTTCGCCCGGTTGCGGAAGGCCGGTTACAAGCGGATCGGCTGCGCCATCCCCGAGATCCATGACAACCGTCTGCGCAATGCCTATAGCGCCGGCTACTTGGTGGAACAAAAAGCAACGCCGCCAAAATGCAGAGTTCCTCCCTTCACCTATACCATGCGGGCCGCAGATTCCTTCGAGCAATTCAGTGACTGGCTGATAGAAACAAAACCTGACGCCTTGATCACGGTGCATTACAATGCACCTGATTTTCTGAAGCGGCTCAAGCTGGCCATACCGGCTCATCTCGGCGTCGCGCTGACCTCGATCGTCGACGGTGTCCGTCACTATGCCGGCATTGATGAAGACTCGGAGGGTATCGGCCGGGTCGCCGCGGAGCTGCTCGTGTCGATGGTCGAACGTGGTGAGGTTGGCTTACCCCAAAATCCACAACGGGTGCTCTACAGCGGCAGCTGGCAAGATGGCACGACTATCCGCCAATAAGCGCCGCCTTCGACTGCGGACTGGCGACGCAAGCTGGACAAGCGGCCAGACAATCTTTTTGGTTAATGCCCGGGGCCGGCTTGGTGCTCCTGGATGTATTCCTGCTTGAGGCCGAGCTGCTCGGGCGCGTGCAGGACGAGCATCTTCATGCGGATGTCGGCGGGCACCGAGGCTCCGGTCGCCTTGGAGACCACGACCATCAGGCCGATGGCGAGCGGCACCGTCCAGATGGCCGGCTGTTCGCACAGGATGCGGATCAACGGGTTGGCGACCCAAAAGGCCGCGAGGTCGACCAGCTTCAGGTCGCTCAGGTTGATGATCGTCGTGCAGGCCAGCGCGGCGAGGCCGCCGCCGAGCATGCCGGTGGCGGCGCCCTTCATCGTCATGCCGCGCCACCACACGCTCATGAAGAGCAGCGGAAAATAGCTCGCCGCCGCGATGGCGAAGGCCTGGCCGACCATGAAGTTGATCTGCAGCTGCTCGACCTGCGAGCCGAGCCCGATGGCCACGCCGCCGATGACGACGGCCGAGATCTTGAACATCCGCATGCGCTGCTCGGGCGTGGCGTTCGGGCGCAGCATGCGGCCGTAGACGTCGTGCGCCAGCGCGCCGGTCATCGAGACGAGCAGGCCGCTGAAGGTGCTCATGAACGCCGCGAAGGCGCCGGCACAGGTGATGCCGCTCAGGATGCTGCCCCACACGCCCCCGACCACGCGCGGCAGCTCGAGCACGATCTTGTCCGTGCCCTTGGCGCCGGTGGCGGCGTAGAGCTCGGGCATCAGGTTGCGTCCGATGACACCGAACACCGGCGGGAAGACATAGAAGATGCCAATCAGAATCATGACCCACATCGTCGTGCGCTTCGCCGCGACGCCGTCGGGGTTGGTGTAGAAACGCACCAGGATGTGCGGCAGACCCGCCGTGCCGCAGACCAATGCGATGATGAGCGAATAGGTATAGAGCAGCGAATAAGGCTTCGCCTGCTCGGCGGTCAGGCCGGCGGCCTTGGCGGCCTTGGTCGTCAGCGGGCCGAAGGGCGAGATCCACGGCGAGTCGGCCGGGGCCTTTTCCACGAGCGGCTTGCGCTCGATCGTCTGCGTGATCGCGGCCGGCGTGCCCGTCAGCTGGGCGGTGCCATCGTTGGCCTTGAGGTGCGCGCCGTAGAAACCGTAGACCGACATCACGACGAAGATCGGCAGGCTGATCGCGAACATCTTTATCCAATACTGGAAGGCCTGCACGAGGGTGATGCCCTTCATGCCGCCGAGCGCTACATTGAGCGTGATGACCGCGCCCACCAGCACCACGCCACCCCAGTAGGGCATGCCGGGGAAGATGTAGGCGAGCGTCGTGCCCGCGCCCTTCATCTGCGGCATCGTGTAGAAGAAACCGATGAACAACACGAAGCAGACGGCGATCTTGCGGAAGAGCGGCGAATCAAACCGTCCCTCGGCGAAGTCCGGGATCGTGTAGGCGCCGAAGCGGCGCAGCGGCCCGGCGATGAAGAGCAGCAGGAACAGGTAGCCGCAGGCGTAACACACGGGATACCACAGCGCGTCGTAACCCGAGGACATCACCATGCCGGCCACGCCCATGAACGAGGCGGCGGAGAGATATTCGCCGGAGATGGCCGAGGCGTTCCAGCCGACCGACACCGAGCGGCCGGCGACAAAGAAGTCGCTGGCCGTCTTCGAGGTCTTGGCCGAGCGAAAGCCCATCCAGACCGTCACGACCACGGTGACGAAAGAGAATGCGAAGATCCAAGGATCGACGCCCTCGAGGAAAGCGAGCACGGGCAGCGGGCTCATGAGTCGAGCCTCCCCTTCTTGACCTGCGCGACCTCATCCTCCTCGAGCCAGATCGAGCGACGGATGAAGAAATACGAGATCGTCCAGACCAGCGGAAAGCACAGCACGCCCAACAACAGCCAGCTCAGGGTGAAGCCCGCCACGCGCGTCGCCATGAGGGCCGGGGCGTAATAATTCAGCAGGGGCAGGCCGATGAGGCCGACGAGGAACGCGGCCGCGCAGGCCACGGACAGTTTCAGCTGGCGGCGCATGAGCAGGCGGAGAAACTCCTCGCTATGCACGGCATCCGGGGGCGACGGGGGCGTGGTGTGGGACATGGCACCATGACCCTGCCCCGTGTAAGAGGAGCGGCGAGGCTTGCTCAGATCAACAAGTTG
>JBDKHE010000297.1:0-4660 GCA_039797805.1 Verrucomicrobiota bacterium | reverse complement strand
CGCGGATTGTGGCGCAGGTGCGGGAACGCGATGCCGATCCCGGCCTCCGCGGACTGCTGCTGGAGCTGCTCGATCATTTCGGTGTCCGGATCAAGGAGGATGAGAATGGAGACCTGACCCTCGATCCCAGCCATGCCTATGTGGAAAGCTTTCCCTCGATTCCGGCGGATGGCATGCTGGCGACGTTTGACCGGGACCGGGCGATCTCGCGGGAGGATATCCGCTTTGTCTCGGCCGATCACCCGCTGGTGCAGGACACCTTCGACCTGCTGGTCAATTCCGCCACCGGTACGACGGCGTTCGGGTCGCTCAAGTCGGAGACTCCCAATCTGCTGCTCGAGGCGGTCTGTGTGCTGGAGGCCGTGGCGGAGGCGCGGTGGCACGTGGATCAGTTTCTCGCGCCGACGCCGGTGCGGGTGCTGGTCGATGGGCGCGGAGGTGATTGCTCGGAGGAATACACCGCGGAACAACTGGCGGCCGACTGCACGGATGGCGACCTGCACCGGTTCTTGGAAAATGCGGCGTTCAACGCCACCCTGTTGAAAGGTTTGCTCGAAGCCGCCTCGGAGAAAGCCGAGGAACGGAGCGTGGCCATCCGCGACAAGGCGGTCGCCCGCGCCACGGGAGCGCTCCAGGCCGATGTCCAGCGGTTGGTGGACCTGCGTCATCTGAACGGCCATGTCCGCGCCGAGGAGATCCAACTCGCCCGCGATCAGCTGGTGCAGATGACCGGAGCCCTCCGCGAAGCGCGACTGAGGCTGGATGCGCTCCGGTTGGTCGTCGCGGGACCGGGGCGAAGCGGGTAGGGCGTTACTGCCTTTGGGTCCAATACTCCGGAGCTCGCTCCGGCTTGGCTTCGAGCTGGGAAAATCAGGTCAGTGTCGGAGGGCTGATCTTCCGACCAGCCGCGGCCGGTCAGGAGACCGGCCCTCCACCACGAATTGGCTGGAGAGCAAGCGTCCTTGCTCGTGACCGGATCGGTTAATTGCCTCGGGGCTTGGCCCGAGGGACTTTACTTGCCCAGCGCCTGCTGGAGATGCGGCACGAGCCGCTTCGTGAATTCGACGGAGTCGGGTGCGGACAGGTGCGACCACTCGGGGCATTCGAAAATCAATTCAGGGTGGTCGGAGTAATAGATGTTGGGTGCACCGGTCTCCTGCATGAGGCGGGTCCAGATGCCGGCGCGGGGCGTGCCGAGGTCTTCCAGCTTCTGGAGTTCTCCGCTGTTGGGGAAACGGATGAAGACGATCTTGCCGCCGCGCTCGCGGATCTTTTTCACGGCGTCGGCGGTCTGGCCAAAGCGGGCTTCCACCATCCGGGCCATTCCCTCCAGCACTTCCTTGGGGGTGTAGTCAGGGAACGGCGGGGGCGTGAAGAGGGGCAGCCAGCCGAATTTGACGCGGTCTTGCAGCGGACCTGGTTGAGCACAGGCGTCAGCCATCCAGGTGCGGCGGTCCGCGTCCATGGTGGAGAAATAGGGCGGCAGGGCCGGAGGCAGGTAGGAATTCGCGCGGTTTGGCACCGAGACCCTGAGCAGGAGCTGGGAGAGCGTGAGGTCCTCCTCGTTCATGAAGGCCAGGTGTTGTTCGAGGAACATGCCGATATGATGACCGGCGCGTTGGGACAGGGTCCGCTTGTGGTAGCGGTTCAGCCCCTTCAGGCCGTTGAGGTAGGGCGGGGCCGGCGGCGGGGCCATCCACATGCCGGGGACGATGCTGCACAGGATGGTGCCGTGGAAGGTCGGGTCGTTGGCCAGATTTTCGAGGACCGGGTAGGCGCAGCTGCCGGGCATGGCCAGCTGGATCGGGCGCTGGCCCAGTCCCTTCTCCAGTTCGTTCAGATCCATGTCGAAGATGGCGCGGGAATCACCGATGATGACGATGGAATCGGGCCGGACCTTTTCGCGCCAATCCGCCCACAGGTCGGGCGTGTCGTTCAGGGAAGGAACGTAGCCATGGGCGCGCGCCCAGATTTCCCAGCCGAGGGTGCCGAGCGCGGTGAGCAGCAGGGTGGCGAGCAGCAGGCCACGCCACGGCAACGCCGGGATCGGGCGCTGGAAATCAAAATTGGAAGTAGATGAATGCATTGCCGCTGCCTTGGGTGAGAATGATGGCGCCGAGCATCAGCGTCCAGGCGGCGCCGACGAGCCAGACCGGTTGCCGCGCGATGGCCGCCTCGAGGGTGGTGTGCCGCAGCCGCCATTGCGCAATCCACAGGATGTGGATCACGAGGGCGACCTGCAGGATTTCCCGGCCGGAGAGAATGGCCTGGCCCACCGGAATCTGGCCGGCCATGGCGCCGAGCAGCATGGCGGCCGAGGGGAAATCGGTCGCCCGGAAAAAGACCCAGGCGATGCAGACAAACAAGTAGGTCACGAGGCAGAGCGCGAGCTGGACGGGCAGGGTTTCCTTCCAGGCGGCTCCCTTGGTCATGAGCCGAAAGAAATGTTCGACCACCAGGCACAGGCCATGGAAGAGCCCCCAGACGACGAAGGTCCACGCGGCCCCGTGCCAGAGTCCGCCGAGGAACATCACGATGAGGAGGTTGACCGACGCGCGGATGGCCCCGACGCGGTTGCCGCCGAGCGGAATGTAGAGGTAGTCGCGCAGAAAAGTGGACAGGGAGATGTGCCAGCGTTTCCAGAAGTCCGAGAAACCCACGGCGGCGAACGGAAACAGGAAATTGTCCTTCAGGTGGAACCCGAGACAGAGCGCGGCGCCGATTGCGCAGGTGGAGTAGCCGGAAAAGTCGCAGAAGATTTGTCCGGAGAAGGCGAACACGCCCATCCAGGCGTCGAGCGTCAGCACGGGGCTGGGATGGCCGAAGACATTGTCCGCGATGGGGGCCAGCAGGGTGTCGGCCAGCACGACTTTCTGAAAGAGGCCCAGGCTCATCAGGAACAGGCCCCACTGGAGCCGGTTCTTCAGGGGCGTCGGGGGTGCATCGCATTGGGGCAGAAAATCCGCCGCGCGCACGATGGGGCCGGCGACCAGCTGGGGGAAGAAGGACACGGCCAGCAGGAAATCGCGCAGCGAGCGGGTGGGCTGGGTCGTTCCGCGGTACACATCGAGGGTGTAGGACAGGGAATGAAACGTGTAGAACGAGATGCCGATGGGCAGAAAAAGGTCCAGATGCGGGGGCGCGTAGTTCACGCCGGCCTGGGCGAGCAGCCACTTCGTGTTTTCCAGCAGGAAGTTTCCGTACTTGAAGAAACCCAGCATGCTGAGGTTGGCCGTGACGCTGGCGACGAGCCAGGCCTTGCGGGAACCGGCGGGCGCCGCCGCGATGCGCGCACCCAGCCAGAAATCAAGAGCGGTGGTCGCGAACAGCAGGAGGGCGAAAGGCGGATTCCACGCGCCATAGAAAACATAGCTCGCGACGAGGAGCAGGTTCTTGCGTGCATTCCACGACCGGAGCGTCCAGTAACCGCCCATGACGAGGGCGAAGAAAACGACAAAAGTAAGGGAGTTGAACAGCACGCGTGGAGGTGGCCGTGAGGCGCGACACAATCAGGGGGCGTGCAGTTAGCAAGAAGGCAGATTTGATAATCAATTTACTAATCTTCGGACGACCTGACGTCCGCCGCGCAAAGCGCATCATGGGTGGCGCGGCGAATCCCTTCGCCGCCGCGAGGACACCCGGCGTCCGGCCGGGCTGGCGCGAGGTGCGCGTGGATCAACGCGACCAAGGTCGCGGCTCAACCGCGGCGAAGCAACTTTACCACCGACAAACGCGCGTCAGGCCGCGACGCCGCAGCACTTCTTGTACTTCTTGCCGCTGCCGCAGGGGCAGGGGTCGTTGCGGCCGACCTTGGGGGTCTCGCGGCGCACGGTCTTGCCCGGTTCGTTCACCTGGCCGGTGTAGACCCAACGACCGTCCTCGCGACCGAAGAGCGCAACCTCGAGGTGCTCGTGGTCCTTGCCCTCGGTCCGGAACTTGGCGGAAAAATGCACGGCGCCGTACTTGTCGTCCGGACCGCCTTGCTCGGTGTTGATGATCGTCAGGCCGAGCCACTCGGAGCCCTCGGCCCACTTCTTGGCCTCTTCGGGAGCGAAGTCCTTGCGCTGGTCGGCACTGAGCGAGCGACCCAGATGCTCGACGTTGCGCTGCACGTAGGCCGTGTAGCGCGAGCGCATCAGCGCCTCGGCCGTCGGGGCGGGGGCGCCGCCGATGATCGGACCGCAGCAGGTTTCGAAGGACTGGCCGGAGCCGCAGGGACAGGAACTCATGAAGCCGAGGCTCCATGAGAAGGGCCAAGTTTCAAGTAACAAGTTGCGAGGAGCAGAGGAGGCCAAAAGCCGAGGGCCGAGGACCAAGTTCCATGTACCAAGGACCAAGTAGCAAGTATCAGGTATCGAGTGCCAAGGGGCGGAGCGGGGTCCCGGTGAATTCGGCTCGGGAGAAAGGTGGCCGGGTGTCGTGCCTGGTTCCTGAACCTTGTCGCTTCGCCGCTTGCCCCGGTCGGGTGGCCTCTATGGCTCCCGGATTTCCATCACTCGGTTCAGGCTGGTGGGTTTCAGCTCCTGGACTTGTCCGGAGGGCCAATGGATCACGATCTTGCGGACGCGGGCATCGTCGCCGAGACCGAAGGTCAGGACCGAGTCGGACTGGGCCATGAAGCCGAGGGCGGGCGCCACGGTCTGGGCCAGGACCCGCCGCG
>JBDKHE010000296.1:0-3888 GCA_039797805.1 Verrucomicrobiota bacterium | reverse complement strand
GTGTACTCCGCGGCGCGCTCCAAGGTTTGCTTGCCGCCCTCGATGGCGCCGAAATCCCGCACCACGCGGTCGCGCGCTTCCTTTGACGGGAAGATCATGCGCCCGGTCAGACGAGTCAGGTCCGCTCCGACAGTTTCGAAGGTCCACGTGGCCCGGAAGGTCGCGCCGCGCCGCTCGTCGCCCTCGAGGTCGCTGCCACCACCCAGGAGGTAGGTGATGCGTTCCAACGGCACGATCTCGAGAAACTTGGCCTTGTTGGGATAGTTCGTGCCGTCGGGCCCGTGCATCGTGTGCTCCCAGTAGCCGCCGACGCGGAACTCGTGACGCTTGGTCGTGTTGGTGAAGCCACGCGGGCCCCACCAGTGCACCACGTGCGCGGGATTGGTCCACGCTGCCCACACAAGTTCGCGCGGGGCGTGCAAGACACGGGAAAGGATGATTTCGTTTTCGGCGGATGCGGACGGCGTGGTCATGATGCGGTGATGTCAGTTGAGGCAACGAACGGCGGGCTAGGTTTCGGACCCCGTTTGCGAGAACAGGGCCGCAAGGCGATCAAGGTTCTGTTCGTTGGCGACTTGGACGAAGGTCCTGACCCGATCGGCTTCGGCGGGATCGTCGAATCGCATTCGCCAGACCAAGCGGGTCTGCGCCGCCTCGTCGGTCAGGGTGATCGTCAGCGTAAAGGCATGTCCCAGCTGAAGGTGCCGGACCACGAGGCGATCCGGAGCCACGATGTCGGCGAACCGTTGCTCCATCGGGTAGTCCGTGCCGTCGGGTCCGTGCATCGTAAACTTCCACCGTCCGCCGGGACGGAAATCGAATTCCTGGAAGGTATTCGTAAATCCTGTCGGGCCCCACCACGCCGCGAGGGCCACCGGATCGGCGAATGCCTTCCAGACTTGGTTTCGCGGCCAACCCACGAGCCGGCGGTTCACAATCTCGCCCGCAGATTGCGCTTCATTTGTCATGGGATTTGGCCGGCTTCCTTTGCTTCGCCTGGAGTTGCTGCAGGTAGTCATCGAGCCGGTCGAGGCTCTCCTCCCAATGCCGGCGGTATTGTCCGATCCAGTCCACAGCCTCCTTGAGCGGCGCGGCCTGAATGCGGCAGGGCCGCCATTGAGCGTCGCGGCCCCGCGAGATGAGGCCGCTGCCTTCCAATACCCGCAGGTGCTTGGAGATGGCCGGCAGGGTCATGTCGAAAGGTTCCGCCAATTCGGTCACCGAACGCTCACCCGTGGACAGCCGGACGAGGATCTCCCGGCGAGTGGGATCAGCCAGGGCGGAGAAGACTTTGCTGAGACGATCGGGCGACATCGGGTGACTTTGTATTTAACCAGTTGGTTAATTGCGGCACGGAAGTCAAGCCTTTCGGATGAGCGACAATGCAGATCTGAGTAGGGCCGGTCGGAGACTGGCCCTACCTGGCTGCGCCTTACTTCGCGAAAGTGGGGTCGAGGCCGAGGCGGAAGTACTCGCGGGCGTTGGCGAAGCAGATGTTCTTCACCATGCCGCCGACGAGGTCCCGATCATCCGGAATTTCTCCCCGCTCGATCTGTGAACCCAGCAGGTTGCAGAGCACGCGGCGGAAATACTCATGACGCGTGTAGCTCAGGAAGCTGCGCGAGTCAGTGAGCATGCCGACGAAGCGGCTGAGCAGACCGAGGTTGGCGAGCGCGGTCATCTGCCACTCCATCGCCTCCTTCTGGTCGAGGAACCACCAACCGGAGCCGAACTGGATCTTGCCGGCGACCGAGCCGTCCTGGAAATTACCGATCATCGTCGCGAACGCGTAATTGTCAGCCGGGTTCAGGTTGTAGAGCACGGTGCGGGGCAGCTCGCCAGTGGAGTCGAGTGCGTCAAGATAGCGGCTGAGCGCGCGGGCCTGCGGGAAGTCGCCGATGCTGTCGAAGCCGGTGTCAGGCCCGAGGGCCTTGACCAGCCGGGTGTTGTTGTTGCGCAGGGCGCCGAGGTGCAGCTGCTTGGTCCAGCCCTTCTTCGCGTCCCAGCGACCAAACTCCAACATAAGATAGGAACCGAACTTGGCCCAATCCGCGGCTGAAGCCGCCTTGCCCGCGCGGGCCGCGTCGAAGATGGCGGAGGCTTCGGCATGGGTGCAGGGCTCTGAAAGCGCAGTCTCCATGCCATGGTCAGAAAGGCGGCCCCCGGCGGCATGGAAATCATCATGACGCTTCTTTAGGGCGTTGAGCAGGTCATCGAAGGACTTGACGGGCATCTTGGCCTCGCCACCCAGTTTCTCGAGCCAGGCATTGTATGCGGCGGGCACATTGACGCCGAGCGCCTTGTCCGGACGGAAGGTCGGATACACCTTGGTCTTGATGCCGAGCTTGGCAATGCGTGCATGGTCCGCCAGCGAGTCAGCCGGATCGTCGGTCGTGCAGATCACGGCCACCTTGTTCGCAGCGAGGATGTCGTGCACGCGCATGTTCGCGAGCTTCTCGTTGGACTGCTGCCAGATCCGGTCGGCGCTCTTCGGGCTAATGATGTCGGTGATGCCGAAATACCGGGACAGTTCGAGATGCGACCAATGATACAGCGGGTTGCCGAGCGTGTGTGGGACGGCGGAGCACCAGGCATCGAACTTCTCGCGAGGTGTCGCGTCGCCGGTGCAGACACGTTCCTGCACGCCGTTGGAGCGCATCGCCCGCCACTTGTAATGGTCGCCCCCCAGCCAGATCTCGGCGAGGTCGGCGAACTTGTGGTTGTCCGCAATCAGCGCCTGCGGGAGATGACAGTGATAATCAAAGATCGGCTCCGCCTTCGCAAAACGGTGATACAGGTCGCGGGCGGTTTCAGTCTGCAGCAGGAAGTCGTCGTGAATGAAGGGTCGGCTCATGGGAGGAGATGGGTGTTTAATAGGTCCTATAGGAGGTATAGGACCCATGGGTTAACGGCTAATATCGCCCAGCATCGCGTCGAGCGTGGTGTAGCCGGCGAGCAGCTTGGTGACGGCGGCGCAGCGCTCCTTGGAGGCCAGGCCGGTGTTTTCCGCAAGGAAGATGAGGTAGGCGGCGATGCGCTTGGAGAACAACAACCGGGCCTCGGGACTGACGCTGTAGAAGCGGGCCCGCTGCGCATAGCCCGCCGGAGTGTGATCACCGAGCGCGGCCTTCTCGGCCTTGCCGCCGGCGGCGAGCACGTAGAGGAAGTTGTATTCGAAGAAAGTCATGTGCTCCGCCGAGGCCGGCAGGGCGGCGAGGGCCGCGCGGCAGGTTTCCGGTGAGGCAAAAACCTCCACAGGCTTGCCGACGGCGGCGAGCGAGGTCGTGACAAACAGGCGGGCCATCTTCTGCTCGGTGGCATCGCTGCTGAAGGAACCGGCGACCGACATGTCCACGGTGAACTGGTACCAGTCACGCCAGAGCGCGGCATCGGCCGGGTTCTTCGACTGCGAGAGGGCGACGCCCATCTCGTAGGTGTAGCGACCGCTGGTCTTGATCTCGAGGGCGCTGCCCGTGACCTGACCCATCACCTGGTAGTTCTCGGCCGATTTGCCCGAGCCGGAGTGGAAACCGATGCTGACGCCGAACTTGGCGCAAACGTTCCACTGGGCCTCGATGAGCTTCTTCAGCGCGGCGTTGTCGGGATAGGGCGTGTTCTTCTGGAAACCAAAGGCCGGGGCCACGAAGTTCACCGGCATGCCGAGCACCTCACAAAGCGCGAGCATGATGGCCGTGGTCTCGGGCGTGGTCAGGCCCGGCAGCTCGTCGATGGAGAGTTCGCGAAGGTAGATGCAGCCGACCGGCGTGGTGAACGCCGCGGCGCGGGCGGCGGCGTATTTGTCGTCGCGACGCTTCATCTTGAGCATCGGGGTCCAGACGGTGGCCAGGAGCTTGTTGAAGGCTTCGTCGTTCAGCTCGATGCCTGCGG
>JBDKHE010000295.1:0-7031 GCA_039797805.1 Verrucomicrobiota bacterium | reverse complement strand
TTCGCCGCCCGGTTGGCCGGGTTCGTTGGACTGTGGTTTGCCGGATGCGAAACGATCAAATAATCCCATAAGCTTTGAGCAAACGGATCGGACGCGCCGAAGCGATGCGAATTTGCCACCGACCCCTGCGGGAATGACCCCGTTGCCAAATCCGGGTGCCGTCGAGCGACACCCCTTCACTCTCGTGAAATCGTCGGAAACTCGTTGGACGAAGCCTGAGTTCGCCTCAGCTCCCGCTGCCGAGCAGGGCGGGTGGGATGCCGGCGCGAACCTCGATCGTCGCCAGTACCTTGGGTACATACATCCGCGTCTCGGCCGGAAGCGCTTCGGCAATTCCCGCGAAGGTGCGCGCGTTTTCCTTCTTCAACGTCCGTCCGACCCGACCCTCGCCGGCGTTGTAGGCAGCGAGGACCAACGGCCAGTCGCCAAAGCGGCCATGCAGGGCGCGGAGGTAGCGGGCGGCGGCACGCGCCGATTTTTCCGGGTCCGTGCGCTCGTCGGGCATGAATGTCTGCAGGCCGAGGCTCTTGGCCGTATCGGGCATGAGTTGGAAAAGCCCCCGGGCGCCCACCGGACTGCGGGCGGTGGGGTTGAACGTCGACTCGGTCTCGGCCAGCCACGCGAGCGCCGGAGGCACGCCCTCCTCGACGAACACCTTTTGCAGGCGCGGCAGCAGGGCGGACGCCCGCGCCGGGGCGGCCCGGGTCTTCATGCGATCGAGCCACAGGCCGTAACTGGGAATCTCCTGCACGTCGCCTGCGGGTGGCGGCGTGGGCTCAGCACCGGGCCGCACCGGCGGGGTGGGGGTGGGCGAGGGCCGGGGTTTGGGCGTGGCGGCGGCGACCGCCTGCCGGGCGGCCGTGATGTAATCAAGCCGCTCTTCCAGCCAGTCGGCGTAATCCTGATAATCCGGCAAAGCCCTCAACGCGACCAAGGCCGCGCGGGCCTCCGGCTCATACGCCGCAAGGCGGCGCAGGTCGTTGCTCGCGAGCGCCGCCTGCAGGCGCGTGGCAAACTCATCCCAGTCCTGCTTTGAGGGAAACTCGAACGCCTCCTTGATCTCATCCGGCGCAAAGGCCTCAAAAAGCTGCTGGCCAAAGGCCAGCGCCTGGGCGGCGTCCAGGGTCTCCCCGATGCTCTCCAACGGCGCGGCGGCATGGTTGGTTTCCGGGAAGGGCATCACGCGGTCCCGCACGAGGCGCTCCCGCACCAGTGCTTTGACCCGCAACCCAGGACGCTCCGTCCAGGTGATTGCCGGCTCCCCAAAGTACCGGGCCGTGTTTTTCGCGCCCCAATCGGTGGTGGCGATGCGATAGCGGCGCGCGGGATCCACGGTCTCCGGCCCGCTGGCGAAACTGAACTCACCCCCTCGCTGCGCAAAGGGCGTTTCCGGTCCCTGGTTGGCCGCCGCAAGCAGCGCCTGCAGACGGGTACCGTCCACCTCGGCCGTGCAAACCGTGCCGTCGAAGCGCACGCAGGCGTCGAATTCCATCTGCGTCACATCCCCCGCCGGCAGACCGCCGCCAAGCGTGGTGTTGCCGATGAAGGCCGCGTCCACGTCCGCGCCTTCGCGCAAGATCTGCGCGACGAACCGCCCGGACTCGGCCGTGTCCAGCGCGCGCGTGGTCTGGCCGACGACGGCCCGTTCCTCGGCGGTCAGGTAACGGGCGCGCACGTCGCGGATGAGATGCGCGAGCTCGGGATCCTCCGGCCCGTCGGCCGGGACGGGTACCTGCTCGACCTCCCAGCGCAAGCCGTCCCCCTCATCCCGGCAAAGCCAGGCCAGCGAGACATACTGGGTCCACGAACCCGACTGGAAATAGCGGGTGCGCCCAAAGGGTTGGACGAAGCGCAGGTGATTGTGCGCGCCGGAAAACAGCGTGCCGTCCGGCACGAGCGCAAGCAGTTCCCGGTCGGCGGCCAGACCGCAATGACTGAGGACAATGGGCAGCGGGACGGATTTTCCCTCGGGAGCCAGCAGTTTGGGGAAATGCTCGCGCGCCCAGACGACGGGATTGGCCAGGTCGAGCGTGGGCCGCACGGCCACCCGGTAGGTGGAGAGGGCATCGGTGGCGAGACCGACGACCGTCGCGGTATGCGCGCCGAGCGTGAGCGGCGCCGACGCGGGGGCGAAGGGTTGGCCGGTGCCGCGGTTGACGATGTTGCTGATCACGCGGACGCCGACCACCTCGGCGCGCCGCACGGTTTCCTCCAGCTCGAAATAGTCCGCCTCGTGATTGCCGAGGTTCAGGATCGTCGGGGCGCGGCGCACCAAGGCCGCATACAGGGCCAGATCGACCTCGCCCCCGCTGCGACGGGCGAGGCTGTTGCCGTACTCCTGCGTGTCCCCATTGAGCAGAATCGCCATCGGCAGGCCCGGATTGTCGGCCTTGATCCGGTCGACCAAGCCGAGGTACTGCGCCGTGCGTTCGTAGGCGGAATGCATATCGCCGGTGACAACCAGCACGGCCTCGGCACCGGCCGGCGCACCGACGAGGTGGCCAAGCCCTTGCAGGGCAATCAGCAGAAGAAATAGGACCGGACGCCGCATGTACCGCGAATCTGAGGGAGATCCGACCGCGTGCAAGCCCGGTGGTTTCCCGCGTTGACCGGACGGCCTGTGCGGCTAGTTAGACCCCTCCCAGGAATGAATCGCGTCTATATCAAGACCTACGGTTGCCAGATGAACGAGCGCGACAGCGAGGCTGTCGCCGCGTTGCTCCGCGCCCGCGGCTACCGCATGGTGTCGGACGAGGATTCCTGCGACGTGATGCTGCTCAACACCTGCAGCGTGCGCGACATGGCCGAGCAGAAGGCCATCGGCAAGGCCGGCCACATCCTCAAGCAGAAGAAGCGCAACCCGCGCTTCATTCTCGGGATCCTCGGCTGCATGGCCCAAAACCGGGGCGCGGAGCTCCTCGACGCGTTGCCGGACGTCGACCTGATCGTCGGGACCCAGAAATTTCACCAGGTGCCCGACTACCTCGACAACCTCCGGGCCGCCCGAGACGCCGGTGCGCCCATCGGGTCGACCATCGTGGACATTGCCGAGGAAGCCGGTTCGCAGAACACGATTCGCGACCACGTGCTCGAGGACCGTCAGGTTACCGCCTTCGTCTCCATCCAGCAGGGCTGCAACATGGACTGCGCCTTCTGCATCGTGCCCAAGACACGGGGTGACGAGCGCTCCCGGCCCATGGATGAGATCGTGCGCGAGTGCGAGGAACTCGCCGCCCGCGGGGTGCGCGAGATCACCCTCCTCGGCCAGATCGTCACCAGCTACGGCCGCCGCGATTACACCCACACCGACGGCGTCACGCCCTTCGTGCAGCTGCTCGAGCGCGTCAACGCCATCCCCGGCATCAAACGCATCCGCTTCACCTCGCCCCACCCGCGCGGTTTCAAGGACGACCTGATCCAGGCCTACGGCCGGTTGGAAAAACTCTGCGAGTACGTGCACCTTCCGCTCCAGTCGGGCAGCGACCGCATCCTCAAGGCCATGAACCGGCCCTACTCGCGCGACCGCTACAAGCAGATCGTCGACGACCTGCGCCGCGTGCGACCCGACATGTATTTCTCGACCGACATCATCGTCGGTTTCCCCGGTGAGACGGAGGAGGAATTCGCCCAGACCCGCGAGCTTTTCGAGGCCTGCAACTACGACATGGCGTACGTTTTCAAGTACTCGATCCGCTCCGGCACGCCGGCCGCGACGCTCGAGGACCAGATTTCCGACGAGGTGAAGGAGGCCCGCAACGCCACGCTGCTGAAGATCCTTGAGGCCAACTCCAACCGCCGCAACGCCACCCTGCTCGGCACCACGCAGGAAGTGCTGGTCGAGGGTCCGGACAAGAAGGGCGTCGGCTACATGGGCCGCACCCGCGGCAACCGCATCGTGCACTTCGCCGCCACCGAGCGCCTCATCGGCGAACTGGTCCCGGTCAGGATCGAGCGCGTGTCGACGGCGGTGCTGTACGGCTCGCTCACCCTCACGGGAGTTGAAGTTTAAGTTATCAGTTGAAGAACCAGCCCAGACTTTCAGCTCGTCGTCACCGGTAACTTCAACTTCAACTTGTCGCTTCAACTGTTCCATGAGCCTCTTCCTCGCCACGCTTCTGCCCGGTCTGTTTCTCGTCCTCTTGGGCGGCTTGCTCTGCTGGAACGGCGCTCCGGTCGCGGCGCAGGCCAGGGCCCTGCCGCGTTCGCGGGCCGCGGCTTACCTGTTTTTCGGCCTCGGCGCCGCGTTTTTTCTGTGGCGACTGTCCCGGACCGGTGAGTCCGATCTGATCTTCTTCAAGACACCGGCGCCGGTGATGATCGGCTTCGCCGTGCTGGCCGTGCTGGCCTTCATCTACACGCCCGATTTCCTGGCGGTGCGCGGTCTCTGCGTGCTCATGCTGCTGGCCGCCGAGCCGCTCCTCTACGCGGCGTACATGGAATGGACCCACCCGCAGCGCCTGCTGATGGTGTCCGCCGTCTATGTCGGTCTCACCGCCGCCCTGTATCTCGCCGCCTACCCGTACCGCCTGAGGGATTTCTTCGACTGGCTGTTCCGCACACCCTCCCGGCCGCGGCTGCTGGGGGCCGGGTTGCTCGCCTACGGTCTTGCGACCGCGGCGGCGGCCTTTACCTACTGAGCGATGTCTGCCGCGCAGAACGCCCTGATCATCCTCGCCGGCCCCGCCGGGGTGGGCAAAAGCACGCTGTGTGACCGGGTGGTCCGCGAGGTGCCCGGCTTCGAGCGGGTGATCACCGCCACGACACGTCCGCCCCGGCCCAACGAGATCAACGGCCGCGACTATCATTTTCTTTCCGAGGCGGAATTCGACGCGCGCCTGCAGGCCGGGGCCTTTTTGGAATGGGCCTGGGTGCACCGCAAATACCGTTACGGCACGCTGCAGTCCGCCGTGCTCGACCGGCTGCCGCACACGAGCCTGATCATGAACATCGACGTGCAGGGCGTGCGCAGCATCCGCGCCGCCGCCCTCGTCGACCCGCGCCTGAAGGGCCGGGTGGTCACCATGTTTGTCGCCCCCGACTCGATGGAAGTCCTGCGCGAGCGCCTGGAAGGCCGCGGTCCGGTCAACGCCGAGGAACTCGCCCGCCGCCTGCAGAGCGCCGAGCTCGAACTGGCCGAACGCAACAACTACGACTACGTGATCCACAGCGGCACGAAGGAACAGGACTTCCGCGCCCTGCTGGACTTCTGGGCGCAAGCGCAGAAGAAGCTGGCCGGCGCATGACCGCCGGGCACGGCGTTCATGCCTTGGGCGCTGATAAGCCCGATGCTTCGGCTGGGCTGTAGCCGGCCTCGTTAAGGCCGGACCGGGGTCAGCGACCCCGGCTACAGTCAAGCGGTCATTCAAAGCCCCGCAGCAAGCCGGGGCTCTTTTCTCAGCGTCGGGGGGCGGGAGCAGGGCGGGGCTCAACGAATTTCACGCCCATGCCGGTCATGCCCATGCGGACCTGATCGAGGCGCTGGTCCGTGGCCGTGCGCTGCGGCGGCGTGAGTTGCGCGGCGGCGGCGTTGCGCCGGGCCACCGCGTCGGAGCCGAGGTCGGCGGCGAGCGCGAAGTAGACGTAGGCCTGCACCGGATTCTTGGGATGACCCTCCGACCCCTCGTGCAACGATCCGAGGAAGAACGCGGACGTCGCGTCGCCCAGCGTGACCAGCGCGGCGTGATGTTCCCCGGCCTTCACGATGTCGCGGGCCAGTCCGTAGGTGCCGCCTTTTTCGTAGGCGCGGGCCAGCTCGCGATGCGCCTCCTGGTTGCCCTGCTTGGCCGCCGTGCCGAGCAACTGGAACGCGCGGACGTTGTCCGGCTTCCCGCCATCACCCTCCGCCAGCATCTTCGCCAGCACGACCATGGCGGGCGGATCGCCGGCGGCGACGCCCGCTTCACCGGCCCGGAGCGCCTCAGCCGTGAAGGCGGCGATCAGCACGGCTTCGTCTGCAGTCGGTTTCCGTCTGGCATCGATCGCCTTGAGCCGGAGCAGGGCGCGTTCGCGCAGCGCGGACTGCGCGACCCGGGCGTGGGCGCCCGTCACCCCGAGGGCGGCGGCGGCCCGGAAATGGCGGCGCGCCATCACCTCGTTCTTCGGGGCGCCCCCCATGCCGTTGGCCTGGGCGTAGCCGAGGGCATCGTGCGCCCCCGCATGGCCGGCGGCGGCGGCCTGCCGCCACATCGCCACGGCGGCGGCCTCGTTCTTGGCCAGGAGAAACTTGCCGGGGGCATCGATCGCCTCGATGCCGGTGGAGAGGCAGTCGCCATAGTGGTAGCGGGCCTCATTGACGCCGGCCTCGGCGGCAACGCGCAGTTGCTCGAGCTTCGCCTCGATTTGCTCATCCCCGATCCGGTTGACGATCCACACCCAGGCGTCGACCGCCTGACTGGACCGGTGCCCGGCCTGCGCATGCTTCTCCAGCAGCCGGTAGAGTTCCTTGTCGCTGATATCACTCCTGTAGTCCCCGGCTTGGTAGTGGCGAACGAGCGCATCCGCGTCGCCGCTTTTGGCGAGGGCGAGGCGGGACGCGGACGTCTCGCCGATGGGGGCGGGCTTGGGATTGACGGCGTCCTCGCGCTGCACGCGCTCCCATTCCTTCTTTCCCTCGGGATGGTTGGCCTCGGCCAGCTTGCGATAGAGTTCGCGGGCGCGCGCCATATCGCGCGGCTGGCCGACGCCGGCCTCGAGCGATTGGGCGAGCTGAAGCTGGGCGATGCGCATGTTTTTGGCCGCCACCTTTTCCAGCCAGCTCGCGGCCTGGGCTTCATCGGTCGGCGTACCGGGAAAGCCGTCGCGATAGGCAAAGGACACGAGCAGCATCGCGGGGTTGAACCCGGCGTTCGCGGCCTTGAGGAGCCATGGGAACGCGTCCCGCAGGCCGGCTCGCTGGGGGTTGGGGCCGGGTGGGGGGCAGAGCGCCTCGGCGAAAGCATACCAATCGCGCGCCGTGGCCGCAGGGGCCTCGGCCTTGGCCTTCAGAGCCTGTTGGGCTGGCGTGAGCGGAGGGAGCGGGGGGGTGGGCGGCG
>JBDKHE010000294.1:0-4311 GCA_039797805.1 Verrucomicrobiota bacterium | reverse complement strand
TCGACACGCAGATGGTGTCGATCAGACGGATCTCCAGCTCGCGCGCCACGAGCGCCGCGGGCACCAGACCACCGCGGGTGACCGCAATGATGCCAGCCCAGGTCCCGAGGCCATGCAGCAGTTGCGAGAGGTGGCGGGCATCCCGGTGCAACTCCGGCCAGGATACCACGATTTCGTCGGCATAACGTGAGGATTCACCCATGACGCAAGCTGCCAACCCCATCGGCCCCCGCCAATCTCATTTCCTGCCTTCCGTGATTGTTCAGAGCAACCGGGTAGGCCGACAGTGAATCTTCACCAATAAATGCGCCGTGCCGCGGCCACGATCCGGCCTTGTCTCACAGACCGGAACTCGTGATCGTCCCTGCATCCGCCATGTCCAAACCCTGGGAAAAGCCGACCCCGAAGCCGGCCAACAAAACCAAGCTGACCCCCGAAAGCATCGCCTGGGCGCGAGCCAATGCCAAGAAGGCCGGACGTCGCTACCCCAACCTCATTGACAATATGGCGGCCACCCGCCGCCAGCTAGAGGCGGAACAGAAGCAACGTGGTCCCGGTTTCCTGGACCGGCTTTAAACACCGCACGTTCGGCAGAAGATAGGTTAGCCGGACGAGCCATCCCGTTCGGATGGCGATCGCCTCGGCCATTAGCCGGATTGCTTTTACCAATCCTTGCCATCTGGGTCCTTGCTGACGCAGCACGCTCCCACTTTTGTGCAGCCCGTGGCCAGATACCTCTCCGCGGCGTTTCTCACCCTCCTCGTTTGTCAGTGGCCGGCGGCCGCCCTCTCGGCGCCTGTCTCGCCGAACGCCAGTCTGTCCAGCGACCAGCTCGCCTCGCGTTTTCTCGCGCAGGCCACTTTCGGTCCCACCCCCGAGGCGATCACCGAGCTGCGTACGCTGAACAATGACTTCAGCGCGTGGATCAACGCCCAGGCCGCCAAGCCCGTGACGTCTGCGGTCAGCCTGCTCGAGGCGGCCCGCTCCGCGGGACTGATCACCACCAGCGACACCAGCACCAACCGCCGGGCGCGCAACCAGGTGATGCTGACCGCGCCCGACCAACTCCGTCAGCGGGTCGCCTACGCCCTCAGCCAGATTCTGGTCATCTCCGACGTCGATTCCAACGTCGCCAACGGCCGCGATGGCTCCAGCAGCTACTACGACATGCTGGCCCGCAATGCCCTCGGCAGTTACCGCACCCTCATGCTGGAGGTCACCAGCCACCCCATGATGGGGCGCTATCTCAGTCACTATAAAAACCGCAAGGCCAACGCGACCACGGGCACGCGTCCCGATGAAAACTACGCGCGCGAGGTCATGCAGTTGTTCACCATCGGTCTCTATTATCTGACTCCTGATGGTGGCTTCATCGCCGACGGCAACGGCCGGCCGCTCGAGACCTACACCAACGACAACATCACCGAGTTTGCGCGCGTCTTCACCGGCTTCACCGATGCCAGTACCAACAACACCGGTACCGGCACGGGCCGCACCGATTTCCCCTCGGCTACCGCCGACTACACCAACCCGATGCGGATGTGGGAAGGCCAACACGATGTCGGCGCCAAGAAACTCCTGATCTATCATGGGGCGCGCAAACCCGACCTCCCGGCCAACCAGACAGGCCTGCAGGACGTGGAGGATGCCATCGACAACCTGATCGACCATCCCAGCTGCGCTCCGTTCATCTCGCGGCAGCTGATCCAGCGCCTCGTCACCTCCAACCCGTCCGCCGGGTACGTGGGCCGCGTCTCGGCGGTGTTCGCCAACAACGGTCAGGGCGTGCGGGGCGACCTGCTCGCAGTCGTGCGGGCCATTTTGCTGGATTCCGAAGCGCGTAGCACCGTGTTCATCACCGATCCCGAGCATGGCCGTTTGCGGGAGCCCTTTCTCCGCGTCACGAATCTGCTCAGGGCGTTCCGCTTCACGGTGGACGATGGCACGTTGCCCTATGATTTCGGTTCCACCATCACCCAGAACACGATCGGGCACTACCCGATGAGCGCTCCCTCGGTCTTCAACTTCTACTCACCCGATTACCAGCCTCCCGGTCCGATCGGCGATGTCGGCCTCGTGGGTCCGGAATTCCAGATCCTCAACGCCGTTTTCGCCGTCACGCTGCCAAACGCCATCTACAATCTCACCCAAACCGGCGCCAGCCGCTTTCATCTCAACCTGGCCGAACAGGAGACACTGGCCGCGACTCCCTCGGCCCTGATCGATAATCTCGATCTCCTCCTGACCCACGGCACCCTGAGTGCGGAAAGCCGGGCAGCGATCCTGAAGGCCGTCAACGATGTCACCCAGGCCATGGTCCCCAGCGGCAGCAACCTTAACCAGACCCGCGCGCGACTGGCCGTTTACCTTGTCGCCATTTCACCCGACTTCGCGGTCCTCAACTAATTCCCATCTTGAAAGCCCCCGATCCCCAGCTCACGCGTCGCCAATTCATCGGCCAGGCCAGCTGCGCCGGCGTCGGGACCACCGCGCTTTTCTCCACCCTGCTGAGCCTGCGCCTGGCCAACTCCCTGGCCGCCCAGACCGTGTCGGGAGGCGGCGACTACAAGGCCCTCGTCTGCCTGTTCCTCGCCGGTGGCAACGACTCGTTCAACATGCTCGTTCCGGCGACGCCGGCCGAATACAACGCCTATGCCGCGGTCCGCGGCAACCTCGCCCTCGCCCGCGACTCGCTGCTCCAGGTGACTCCGGGCAATCTCGGCGGCCGCCTCATGGGCATCCACCCGTCGATGACCGAGGTGCGCGATCTCTTCAACCTCGGCCGGCTGTCTTTCGTCGCGAATGTCGGTTCACTCGTGCGCCCGACGACCCTCGCCGATTACAAGGCCAACCGCTACCGGCCGGTCTCCCTCTACTCGCACGCCGACCAGATCAAGCAGTGGCAGACCTGCATGCCGGACTCCCGCACGGCCATCGGCTGGGGCGGCCGGGCGGCCGACATCATCCGCTCGCTCAACGCTCCGAGCCTCGTGTCGATGAACATCTCCCTCTCCGGACAGAATGTCTTTCTGACCGGCCAGCAGGCCTTTTCCTACACGATCGGCTCCAACGGCGCGACCGCGCTCACGGGCTACAATCCGACGTCGAGCAACAACCTCACCGCGGTGCGCACGAAGGCCGACAACAGCGTCCTCGACGCCAGCTACCGCAACCTCTTCGAGCAGACCTTCGCCGACTCCACCCGCGATGCAGTCGATTCCTACTACGAATTCACCTCGGCCCTCACCGGCGTCAACCTGGCCACCGCCGCTCCCACCGGCAACAGTCTCGCCGCCAATCTCGGCATGATCGCGCGCACCGCTTCCGCCGCCGGCAAACTCGGGGCCCGTCGGCAGGTCTTCTTTGTCCAGCTCGGCGGTTGGGATCATCACGACGAGGTGGTCAACAACCAGCTCACCATGCTGCGCACCGTCAGCCAGGCCTTGAGCTATTTTTGGGACTCGCTGGGCCAGTTTGGGCTGCAGGACAAAGTCACCCTTTTCTCCGCCTCGGACTTCGGCCGCACCCTCACGTCCAACGGCAACGGCTCGGACCACGCCTGGGGTGGCAACCATCTGGTCATGGGCGGCGCGGTGAAGGGAGGGCAGGTTTTCGGCAACCGTGACCAAGGCTACTTCCCGGACTTCCAGAATCTCGCCGCGATCGACACCGGTCAGGGCCGGCTCATTCCCGGCGTGGCGGTGGACGAGTACGCGCGCGATCTCCTCACTTGGTTTGGACTCAGCGCCAGCGATCTGGAGTACGTGCTGCCTGCCTTCAGCAGCCGCTTCGGTGGTCGCGAGCCCCTCGGGATCATTAGCGCGGCCACGGTGCCCACGCCGACACCTACCCCGACCCCCACTCCGACGCCAACTCCGACCCCAACACCTACACCCACCCCGACCCCTACGCCGACACCTGCACCGGCTCCAGCTCCGGCGACAGCCAGTTCGGGCGGCGGTGGCGGCGGCGCGCCCAGCTATTGGTCGCTCGGGGCCTTGGGCACCCTTGCCGCGTTGAAAAAACTATCCGACCGCAAGGCGCGGCTGAGTCGCGAAAAAAGCACCCCGCCGCCGGCCGCACCGTCGGCCTGAGTGGGTTCCGGCTATCCCTGATCGGTTTCACAGCTCGCAACCGTTGAGCCGACGCTCCGGATGAACCGCAGAGGCGGCTTTGGGTATGCCCGGCGATTACGGCGTAGCCGGCTCATTCCTTCCCCGCCAGGGAGCGACTCACGTCCTTGGGCGAGATTTGCCAACGCAACCGCCAGCGTCCCGCCTTTCGCTCAAGCGCGGTGATCGAGCATTTCTT
>JBDKHE010000293.1:0-4101 GCA_039797805.1 Verrucomicrobiota bacterium | reverse complement strand
ACCCAGTGGGCGGCGGACTCGATGATGTTGTGCTGAAAATACATTTCGTTGATCAGCACCAGGCCGCGGACCCGGGCTTCCCCGGCGAACGCTTTCAACCGCGAGAAATACCACGGATTGTAGCGGGTGAGATCGTAGCGGCTCAGTCCGTCCCACGCCGTCCCCTGCCCGCTGCGCGCGAAAGGTTGCTCGAAAAACGGCGGCCACACGTCCGCGTCCGGCCGCCGGATCATCTGGTGATCGATGCGGCGGCGGTCATACCACAAGCCATAATGATGCCGGAAGGCAACCTGCCCCACCGCCACCATGCGGGCGGCCACCGTCGGGATCTCGTCGGTCAGTCCCGTGCCCGTGCGGCCGGGCGCAAAGCGGGTCAGGGCGATGCCCAGTTCCGCCGTCCGCTTCGGTTCCATGCGCCCCAACCACCAGGCACCTGCGGTGTCCGTGCCGGACAAACGTTCACCGCCGACCATCAGCACGCCATTCACCAGGGTCAGCGGCTTTCCGTCCGGCAATCGCTTCGGCGCCAAGCGCGCCGCCAGGTCGGGCACGGCCTGTTCAACCGTGGGCAGGCCGGTCGCCAGCGCATACTTTCGGGGAGCGAGCGCAACGGTACCTGCCGCGCCGAGCCGCTCGGACAACTGCGCCCGGTAAAGCGATTCGGGCCGCGCAAAGGTGTTGGTCTGGCTCCAGCGACCGTCACCCACGTACTGGCCCCAGACGCCTACGACCCAATTGTGCGCGCCCGGCGGCTGCCGGCTGACGATGACCGCGGCGGCGCTCTGCCAGATCATCGAGTTGGCGGCGGCCCAGCCCACGCCCTGGTTGAAGGTCTCGAGATTGTCGAGGCGCAGGGAGCCGCCGTCGATCGTCACGCCATCGAAAAGGAGTCCGGAAGCCCAGGCCCCGATCGAGCCGCTGAAGCTCGTGCTGCCCTGCGCGGTGCAATCCAGGAACACCGTCGGACCGGCCACCTGATACCCGACCGTGAAATCATTCCGCCCCTGCTCGCTGCGGCAGCGCAGAAAAAGCACCTGCTGCCCGCGCGAGTGAAAGGCCAGCCGCCGGTAGCCGGCGTTCTCGGACACCGGTGCCAGCGACGCACAGTCCTGCACCGTGACGCGCTCCGCCAACGCGCCGACCTGCACGGCCGAGCCGGCGAAATGCACCGCCGTGACGTCGGCCACCCACGCATCGCGCACCGCGTGCAAATCAATCGCGTTCCAGGCGTGCTGCTCATCCAAGGGGTTCGCCGCGTCAAAGGCCGACTCGCACCGCAGGTGCTCGACGCCCACGTCGCGCAGGTAGCCCGTGTCGGCGTAGGCCGTGAGCGTGCCGCCCCCGAGCGCCGGATCGAGCGAGGTGGTGATCGGCGCATCGAGCGTCACGCGGTTCCCGTCGATCGCCGTGATCACCCGGTCCCAACGCAAATTGACCGTCCCCGGTTTCCAGAAATACGGTTGCCGACCGGGCCCGACGTCCATGCCCAGTTGCTGCAGCCACTCGGCCGGACTCGGCCGCTCGATGGCAACCGTCTGCCCCACCGCCAGACCAGCCGCATCGCTCAGCCGCAACTCTGTCGCGCCAACGGGCACATACGCGTCGGCGATCACCCGGGCCGGCCCCACCGCCTTGCGCGCGTAGCGGCCGGCGATCTCGATCAATGCGCGGCGATCCGTACCGGTCGCCACCAACACCGTGCTCGAATCGCCCGCGCCTCGGAGGACGACTCCGCTGGTCGCAATCTTGAGCTGACCGGCGATCTCATAGCGACCGGCCGCCAACTGCACTGCGCCGCGTCTCCCCATGTCATCCGGCGTGAGTCCGGAAACATGATCGATGGCCGCCTGGATGCGGGCGCCGTCGTCACCGTCCACCGGGAGCACGGTGATCTTGGCCGGGATCACAGGCAGCGCCACGCCGCCGCCGCCATAGCCGGCGTGCGAAAAGTCAGGCACCCGATCGCCCTGCGCCAGGGTCTCGTAGAAGAGGCGTCCGGCCTTGTCGGGCACGACCGGGGGCGGCACTTCGCGGGCCACCGCCGCGATGGCGCCGGACACGATCAGGGCAATAGAGAGGAGTCGTTTCATGGCATCTGCCCGGAGATTCTCTCCAGCTTGTCGGATTTGGCGACCACTTGCCCGTCCACAATGACCTGCAGGCCGGCCCCGTGGCCGTAGCGCCGGCCGTCCTTGTCCCACAGGATCGCCACGTCACGTCCGTGGTAGCGCACATGATCGAGACAGAACCAGTCCCACGTGCCCGCCGGGAGCAGCGGGGCGACTTCGATGATGTTGTCCGCCCGGGGCTGCAGCCCGACAAGCCCGGTGATCACAAGGTCCGCATAGGTGGAGTGATTGTAATAGAAGCTGCGCGGATCCCGCCCCTTGAGCCAGGCGCCGGTGGTCTCATCCAGGTATTCACCGATATACGGCAGGCCGTCGTAAACGTGGCTGCGGGTGTAGGTCTTGAAGGCGTCAAACCAGTCGTGATTGGTCACCACGTCCTGCGGATAATGCCGCAGCACATTGCCGAGCGCGGTGAGGGTTTGGGACGTGGCAAAGGGCCAGACAGCGCCGTCCCACTCGCAGGTGCCGGTCCCGTGCGTGCGAAACTGCGGATGGCGGCGCTCGGCGGTGGTGATGCCCCACGGGGCCTTGAAGCCCTGCTCGTCGGTCAGCTGTTTCCACGCCACCTCGTAGCCCCGCCCTGGCTCGGGCAGGTTGAAGTACCACGGAATGAATCCGATCTCCTCGCGCACCGCAATCGGTTCGAGCTGTTCGGTGTAGGAGCCGAAGAACTGCAGCGCCGGATTCCACAGGGTCGCCGGCACCAGCCGGCGCAAATGCGCGGCCTTGGCGGCAAACTCCTGCGCGATCTCCGTCCGCCCGGCGAGCTGCGCGATGGTGGCGAGGGCCGTGGCGTTGCCGTACATGTAGACACTGATCGTCGGGCGGACGTTCTGCACCTTGCGCCCTCCGCTGATGGATTCCTCCATCGCGTCCCGCACGTCAGCCTGCCAGAAGAGCCCGTCCGGGCGGCCCTGCTCCTTCTCCCAGCGATGGTATTCCGCCACGAGATCGTCGAGCAGGCCGGTGAGCGCGGCCGTGTCCTGCGTCACGAGCCAGCGCGACCACAGCGCGTAGTCGAGCCACTGGGAGAACTTGTGCAGGTGGGTCTGCGGCTGGCCCGCATTGCCGCGCAGCCAGTAGAGCACGTAGTCATCGTGGTAACGGCTGTCACGCAGCCAGCGGCCTTCCATCAGGTGGTGGCCGAGGGCGCTGCTGACCGGCTTCGCGCGCGTGATGAACTCGCCAAAGACAAAGCGCCCGCTCTCCGGATCCTTCCGCAGCTGCTTGCGCAGCGCCCACCACCGGAACCAATAGATTTCCTCGACGGCCGCATCCGGACACTCGAAGCGCGGCACGTTCGCCTCCAGCCAGGCTGCCGCCTCGGCGTTGGGCACGACGTTGACCACGCCTTCGGGTTCCATCGTGTTGAACTTCTCCACGTGATGAACGAAGGCGCGGAAGGTCAGCACATCGGTGCCGGGGCCGGCCGCGAACAGCAGCCCGGCCAGCGACAGGAAACAGAGGACGCGGGAAAGACGGCGCATCATGGGGTCCGCCCACTGTTGGCGGTTGCGTGCAGCGCGACAAACAGTTTCGGCCCCCGGAAACGGGCCATGGGTGCCTTGGAATCGGACGAAAGGGAGGGAGTCGGCATGTTCTCGGGAAGCAGCGGGAAGGAGTGATCGGGACACATCGGGGCTTGGGGTCACCGCGACGATCAGGAAAGCAGCAGCGAAAGGGTTAACGGAACAAAATAGCCGATACCGAGGGAAACATCTGCCCAATTTAGGAAAATTACTTGCCGAATACTAACCCATCCCGGACCCGTGATTTCACTCGGGTTGACGCTGTTTTCAGGTGTCGTTTCCGGACACACACAGAGACAGTGACTAAGAACAGCGCCGCGATCCTGTGTCCGCTCCCGTCGTGAATTTCACTCGGGAATCGGGGCGGCGGAAATATTTTCGGCCGACCACCCGAAAAAGTTTCTGCGATTGCCATGCGGACAAACGAAGTTTCTGGGTGATGC
>JBDKHE010000292.1:0-2615 GCA_039797805.1 Verrucomicrobiota bacterium | reverse complement strand
TCCAGCACGATCTGATCCGGCAGTTCGGCGATGCGTGCCGCACCGAGCTTGAGTTGTTCAAGCGTTGCCTTGACGTCGCGAGCCTGATGCTGCGCCTGTGCGTAGGCACGCAGCACCGCTGCGTGGTCGGACTGGGACAAGGCGGCCAACTTGGTGCTGGTTTCGTCCAGCTTGCGCTGAACTTCTGCCAGCCCTGTCAACTTGCCATCCAGTTCGCGTAGTCGGGCTCTCTGTGTGAAGAACGTGCGCTTCGCTTCCGCAAAGGCTTGAATCATCGGCTCAACATCGGCGGCTTCGTCGATGATGGACAACAGGGTTTGCCGCCCGCCACCGGCCAGCGCGGCGATCTGTCCCTGGGAGAAGATGCGCAGCGGGAAGCGCGCCACATTCGCGCTCTGGCTGGGCGACGCATGCCACAGACCATCGCGCAGCTCCTCGACGGCGGTTCCTTGCCCATCGGCCCGCCAGATCAGTCGGAGCTGCGCGTCTTCGTGCTGCCACTCGACGCGGATGACGGTGTTCGACCGCAGTGCACCTTTGTCGTCCCGACCATTGGCCGTTTTGCGGAACGCTTCGAACTGCGCGCCCGGTTCGTTTCCTTGCCCCAGTGCGACCAGTTCCTGGTCGCGCCGTGCGGCCAGTCGCAGTGCGTGCACCACGGTGGATTTGCCCGTACCGCGTCCGCCCACAACCGCATTGAAGAAGGGCGAGCAGTCCAGCCTCGCCAACTGACCATTGCCCATGTAGCGCGCGTTTTCGATTTCGATGGCCCTGATCACATGGGCCGGTACCCGGAAGGGATCAACGGTGCCTTCATCGCTGCGACGGATCGATATGCCGTTGCCGTCCAACAAGGCCAGCCGCAGACCTTCCAGCGTGGGGCTGGCCATCTTTACCCCGGTGTAGCCACTGCCCGGAGGGCTTGATCCGGTGAATGTGTGGCAGTCACTCCCCAACACACGGGCAAAGCGGGTGACCTCACCTTCCAGAATCTGTGGCCATGGATTGGACAGATCGCACCATTCCACGGCCAGCAAGCCTTCCACGGCCATCGCCTGCTTCACCATGTGCGCGCTCAACGCACACTCGCGAGTACCTTGGTTGACGCGCAGCAGCCCCTTGGGCCGATCAACGTGCGCCGGGATAGGGATGGCGCCCGAATCGAGCACCGCTTGAACCACGTTTTGCAGGCTCTGGCTGGTTTCCGCATCGCTATCGCCCTTTGTTCCTGCGTATCCCACCCGGCCCAACAGCGTGTCAATGTGGCTCGTCGTCGTTTCTGGACCAAACAGGGCGAGCAGGTGGACGCCGCCTTGGACAGAAATCTCCACGCCGGGAAACAAGGTGAGTTCACGAAAGCCATCCGGCGGCAGCCCCAGGTCGGATGCCCCTTTCATTTTTGAGTAAGCCGCTTTGAGCGTGTCGATCCACGCGCCGCTGTTGTGATCGGTGACGGCCACGCAGTCGATCTCCGCAGCCATGTACCTCAGTAGCCAGTCCTCCGGGCTGAGCGTCAGGCTCTGCGTGTGCCACGGCGTGTCTCGCGAAGCGGGCGTGTGGGTGTGGAAATCGAACTTCCACCAGCGGGATCCGGGGTAAGGCCATCGATAACTGGGCACTCTAGGTCCTTTTCAAGATATCCGTTGCATCGGCGTTCGCCTGCAGTTTACGCTGGGCACGCACTGGGATATGGCTGTGTTTTCCGCTGAATCCGACCATCTCGACCCAGTCCGACGGATCATTGGGTCGCTGCGAGTACCGCTTCCAACCGACCCCTGCTCGCCGCTCTGAGCTTCAGCAGCCCAACCTCGCGTGCCATGGCGACGAGGGCATCTTCTCCAGACCGCCCCCGGCCGAGCACCCACCGCGCCAGCGACGCCAGTTCCAGCTCGCAGATTTCTTCGACGCTGCGCACGTTGTCGTCATCGGATGGCCAGCGGAAAGCGAATTCGACCTGGGTGTCAACGCCTCGCGGCCAGTAGAACGTCCCGCCGGCTTCCTCTGTCGCATCAAACAAGCGCCGCGCGATCTGCTCCACCCGTTCCTGAATCCTGCTTCCCGTGCGCTGGAAGCCATGTGCCCGAGCGACTCGCCGCGCAAGTACCGCATCCAGCACCGGCCCTTCGTGTTGCACGACCCACTCCACCATCGGCTGCAACACCGCGTCGTAGCTGGGCTCGAAGAACAGGTCGGCAGAGACGGCGTCGGGTGGCACCGCATCGGTGGGTTGTGATGCCTGGAAGCGGCGATCCCTTTGGGAGTCGCTGTCCCCGAGACCAGGTCTTGACGGCGTGGATGCCGACCGGGCGTAGACCGCTTCGGCAGGCTCGTCCGCTTCTTCATGGGCATCGCCGGCAAAAGGTGGCAGTCCTGCTGCCGCACGCGTGATGGCCGCATCGGCCTCGTTGATCGCCTGCAGACTGGGCGTTGCTTCGTCGTCACTCGGCTCGACCAAGGCTTCTTCGTGCGGTGCCTCGGCTTCGGCGGCTTGGCGTTCCCGATCCTTTTCGAGCAACTCGGTCAACGCGGCATGCACGCGTTCCAGTGTGCCGCCCGGGTTCACCCACCAGTCGGTGGACCAGATGCGAACGATCTCCCAGCCCAGGCCGCGCAGG
>JBDKHE010000291.1:0-9267 GCA_039797805.1 Verrucomicrobiota bacterium | reverse complement strand
TGCCGCAATTGCAGCGACGGGTTAGGAATTGCCCCAGGCGAAGGACAAACTGGCGAGATCCCGTGCCACCTTCTCCAGGTGGTGGTTAGTGCCGACCCATCGCCAAGTGGAGAGATTGCCGGTGCCCTCCGTCCCGTTTGCGCAATCGGCGACATACTTGCCTCCTTGCGAAAAGCCGGTGCCAAGAAACGATGTGTGCGTTCGCACGATTTTCGCCAAACTCCGGTATTGATCGTATCCGTAATCCCGGACATTCCGCCCTTTAACAATCAACCACGCATCATTGATTGTATAGCGGATGGTCGCCGAGGGTTTGAGCAACCGCATATCCTTCTGCAGCAGGTCGGGGTGGTTGATGGCGTAGTCGCCAAACGCGGGGACCCTCACTCCGGCTTTCACCAGCGCTCCGGTCACGAGTTTATACAGAGCCCATTCGTGGCGGGGAATGATTTCCAAATTGGTTTGGATTTCCCCCATGTGCGGTGGGAACGACGTGCCGATCACCGTGAAGGTGCGCCAGCGGTCCAGGTCGGGAAGCCGAGTGATGATGGCGGTGAGGAGCTTCGTAAATCCGGCCAGCGGCGTGTAATTGGGCGCGCGCAAATCGAGGATCAAATCGCAGTTCTCGGGCTTGTTTTCGTCGCCGAGCAGAGTTTGCAGGACGGTCCGTAGATTCGGTCGCGCGGCCTCTTCAATCGTCAGTCGCAGCGCCAAGCCCCGCTTTTTCCTGGCCGGGGTCTGGTGCACGGCGCGCTGATAGGCCACGTCCCGTCCCGGCGCGGTCACCGGAATCGCCGCGCAGCCGAAAGCCTCCAACTCATCGAAAACATGGGTCACCGGATGAATCGCGGGCTGCAACCGTTCCGACGCCGCAATGAGGTTCAAATCGACGAAGCAGGGGCGCTTCTTCCAATGGGTCGCCACGCGCTTTGGGAACAAGGCGAGATGCGCCGCAATGGTCTTCTTGTCGGACTTGGTCTCGAAATCGTAGCCCTTTTCGGGCACCTCGATCAACGGCGTGATGAGATTGCTGGCCGCGGACGAAAGCAACGATACCGCCTTGTATTCACCCTGCTTCCAGCGGAGACAGGGAACGTAATGGCGGTGGTCGAACATGGGCGGGACGCGGAAACGACGATCAAGGCAGAAAAAGTTTTCTGACGGCACTGCGGCCGATCAGATCGTTAAGCAGGGTATAATCGTCCGCTTCTCTGCGAATCCGGCCCGCCACAATCGCGGGGTTGATCTTAAGTTGAGCGGCAAAGTCCTGAATGGCTTCTTCACTTCGCACAAAACGAGGCAACGCCGTTTCCCATACCTCGTCAGCAATTAAAGCTTGGCCGGCCAAGGTATCGGCCTCCCGCTCAATATCATTGGCGGCCACATCCAAGTCGTCGAAAATGTCCTCCAAGCTCCCTTTGCGCAGGTGTTTTTTGACGTGAACGAGCTCATGAAGCAGGACGAACCAGAAATTATCGAGGCGGTCATGACGCAGAGTCAGGCCAATAACGGGTCCGCGCTCCGACAAGAGCGCCGCGCCATCCAAGTGGGTGGACGAAAGATGAGGTTCGATCACCAGCGGGATACCCGCCTCCCGCAAGTGCGCTTGGGCCCGGAGCGGCCCGTCCGCGAAGCGGCTGAGACGCACCAGTTCCGCAAACCAGTCATCCGTTAGCACGCTGGCCTTATACGGAGCACGGGGAGCATTTGATTTGGCGACCAGCAAAACCCGGCATTGCCACGCCAGCAGCGCATAGGGATCGGCTTCGGCACCGGCGCGAACGCGTTGCCGTTGCAACGAAACGACAGGGCGCGGGATGGTGCGCGTGATATATGCTTCAACGAGTGCACTCCCTTGCGCCTTGGCGTCGGCCAGTGATCCGTGGAAGCCGGTAAACCAACTGCGCTTGAACATCTCTTTCAGGGGGAAAAGAGACCAGTCGAGCGACGTGAGCGGCGCACGGTTTTGCGGCAGGGCAGCGGTGCCAATCTCCAACCCCTCTTCGAGACGGGCTTGGTGCAGCACCCATTCTTTTGAGATGTTGAATTTCATAGGGGGCGGGTGGGTGAAAAAGTGAAAAGAGGGGAGGTTATTTCTTCGGTGGTTCGCTGGTGAATTTGGTGGCTTGGGTTTCGGTCATTTCGAAGTAGGTCAGCTTGTAATAGCCCGTGTCCGGCCCGAGGTCGGACATGCCGCAGGTCTTTCGGTAGAACTTCTCAGCCTGGGGCAGCGAGTGGAGGCCGATGCGGCCGCGAAACCCCTCTGACCGGCTCAGTTCCACGGCGACGCGGATGAGCACGGAACCGACGCCCACGAAGCGGAGCTTGGCGCAGAAGTCCGGACGATTCCACGGCGCGGTTGAAACGAAATCGACATAGACCAGATGCTTGCCTTGCTGCTCGGCCAGTCGTCCGGTTGCTGTCACCAGATTAACCAGCATCAGTCCCTGCAAGCGGCCTTCGCAGACCAGCGCGAAGCGTTGGTAGGCCAGCACCGGGCGGGTGGTATCGGCTTTCTTACTCCAATCCCAATGCAGATCCTGCGGCCATTTTTCGCGCGCTACCTTGTCATGCTCCAGGCGTTCACAGAGGCGGTCGATCTCCGGTCTCCAACTATCAGACCAGAGAGCGACGTGCTGCGCGGAAATGTCGTCCCACAGTTCGGCTTTAACGGCAGTGCCGTCGGGGCCGCGAAGATAGACGGGCGACATTTCCACAGGGGAAGGGGCTCAGATGAACATCAACTCGGATTTGTCCTTGGTTACTTCGTTTTCAATGAACAATTTTTTCCCCTCCCTGAGACGTTGGTCCACCATTTGGTAGAGGCGAAGGGCCTGCCGGATGACGACCGTCTTATTGAGGTCTTTTTTCTCGGCAAGTTGTTCTAAGGCGTCCATTTCCGCATCGGAAAGGTTGAGGGTCATTGTGCGTTTATCGGCCATGGGAGGTAGGGTGATGGGGATAAGATAAACGTGGAAAGTGGAAAAAATCAACATCCAATGTGGAAATATGTTGACGGAATAGCCATCAAATATATATATTTTGGCCAATAGATATTGAAACTATGCCTACAAACCGCCACGGCTCGTCCGTGGGAAACTCAATGCTTCACGCACAGAACCGCAGACATTTTCGTTATGACAACTAATAACAAAACAGAAAAAGAAAACCCGGGCGCCGGCGATAACGCTGGCGGCCCCGAGGTCGAGTTTCTCGACCTCAATACCAACCGTGAATACCGTTTCCATGTTCGCTGGAGCGACACGCTCCAATCGGCGTTGGACACGGCCTACACGAAGATCGGTGAAGCGCGGACCGACGAGGACAAGCTCCTCTGCGGAGATAAGGAAGGTGCTTCGCTGATGGCCTACCTGGCCTTCACGTTCGAGCAACTGCGGGACCAGAAAATCTGCCCTGGTCGCAAATACAAACTCCGCCGGAAGACTGGCGGTGCTTGAAATGGCAACCAAAGGCCAAAAACCGGTTCTTGCCAACCCCCTGCTTGCCCGGGCGGCTTTCGAGCGCGACCTTGCCGTCGTGCTTGAGGGCCGTCGGGTGACTTGGGAAAAGTCAGGCTGGACCCGCCTCGACGACCTCACGCTGCTGATCCCGCTGACCGGCTACCGTAGTCAGGTCGCGGACGCGCCGTCTTTCACCCTGAAGCTCGATTTCCGGCACTATCCCGACTGGCCGCCCAGCGCGCAGTTTGTAAACCCGGTCACGAAGACATACGCGTTTCCCGCGGATAGCTATTGGCTGCCGCGGCTGGAGAGTGACGAGATCCGGACCCACGAGAACTACGACAACAAGGGCCAGCTCATCTGCAGCTCCGTTACGTTGGAATTCTACGACGTTCTGCACGGTGTTGATGACAAATTTGTGTGGAAGCACCCGCGACAGACGTTCGCCGCCACCTTGAACCAAATCGAGTGGGCCCTCCGCGATTGCTACAATGGCCGATTCTCACCCAACGCTCCGTGACCTGTTCGACGCCGACTGGAGCCCGCCCGATCCACCCCGCTGGAACGGACCGGTAGTCCGCGTCCTTCATGCCCACCCGGATATTGTCGAACTCACCCGCTCCGCATTCCGGGCCACGGCGCGTCGTGAATTGGAGTGCGGACTTTTTTGGTATGGCACATCCAATGAGGTTCATTCCACCGTCCACGGCATTGTGGTTCCGGACCAGATCAATACATGGGGGCACTACGAGCTACCGGAGCACGCAATCGACGAACTCTCCGAGTCAACCCGGCCTCGCGGCTGGTTCAATCTTTCTCAAGTTCACACCCACCCGTCCGAGTGGGTCGGGCATTCGCCCTATGACGACCGCTATGCGAACAGCCGCAATGCGCTCTCCCTGGTATTTCCCTCCTATGGTCGGGTCCGCCCGCAATGGCCTGTGTCCATCGGGGTCCATGAGTTCCTAGAGGGGCGCTGGCAACGGCTGGCCGATGAAAAGGTTCCCCTGCGCATTGTGTTCGATCCCACGCTGCCCATTCCCGAAATCCTCGACCTCCGCCCGCGCAATGTCCGCTGAACCTGTCCTCGAGGAAACCGGTGACCGGCATCTGCTCGGGCTGAAGCTGGAGCAGAAACAGAAATTCTATCCTGGCTGGGTCCGAGTTCGAGCCTCGGTTGAGACAGCAACCAGTTACAACGGTCAGCTCATTCTCTGGTGGCTCGCAAACCTGCTTGCCCGGCAATTCAACGTCGTCCGCCACATCGAATTTGATGTTCCCGCCTTGTCGATGCGGCCAGGAATCGCTCTGTTTGGGCACCGGCCCGAGCTGGTCGAAACACTGGTCGGGACAGTTACCCAGATCGCCGGGGAAAGGGTCGTCGCGTCGGCGGCAGCCACCGCCCCTGCCGACATAATTCTACACGTCGATCCGGGTTTCAAGAAAGGCACTGATCGTGACTATGCGATCTGGGGCGACGGCTGGCGCTGTGCGGCCGCCGCAGTGCTGGATGTTCCCGCCGGCGCCGGCCATGTCGCAATCGGGCCCATGCTGGCCGCAACCCTTGGTGCGGCCGAGGTATTCCAGCGCATCACCGATTGGCAGGGAGAAGGACGCATGCCACGGGAGCCGCTCTATCTCTCGGCTTGGGACGGCAAAACGGCCAGCGATTGGACAAGTCTTCGTAACGGCCCTCCGCTCACTGAGCTTTCCATCGAGCCATTTTATCTCTGCGGTGCTGGCGCTGTTGGCCAGGCGCTGGTGGCAACCTTGGCATACTTTCCCGGGCGAGCCGGTTATGCCGTGATCCTTGATGGTGACCCGCTCGATGGCACGAACCTCAACCGTTATTGTCTGTCGCACCGCAAATCGCCGCCGGGCAAGGCCGATGCCTGCAAGGCGATTCTGGAGAATGCCAGCTTCACGGTTGAGGCGCAGCCGCACTATTGGGAGAAATACCAGAGTCTGCCGTTGCCTCGCACGATATCGCCCGTGCTGAACGCCTCCGAAGCCGCCTTCAAATACCGGTTGATTGTATCCTGCGTTGACAAGAACGTTGCCCGGCACGCGCTGCAGAATTTCTGGCCGCGACTGATCCTCGGCGGGAGCACCTCGGGGCTGACGGCAAAGCTGTCCAGTTACGACTGCGCCACCGGGGAGTGCCTGAAGTGCTCAAACCCGTTGCCGGTATACCCGACCATCGAGGAGGAAGCCCAGACTATGCGGAAAATGCCGGAGGCTGATCGAGAAGCTGTGCTTAGCGGACTCCCGCCAGAAAAAGCTGACGCCGTGCGCGCCTACCTTGCCGACCCAGGTTGCGGCCATGCGGCCGAACAATTTCTCAATGAGCTCGGAGAAATCCGCCGCCGGGAGTTTTCGGTGGGCTTTGTCTCTGTCGCATCGGGCATCTTTCTGGCTGTTGCCCTGATCCAGCGAGCCCTGGGGGTCGGTGACATGGTCCAGCGAGACGGTAATCACTTCTCGTTTTCATTCCTGAGCCGCAAACCGGGTCACGATTTCTTTGGGCGTGAGGCCAGTTGCGAATGCTTGGGCGCGGGGGTTGTCCTATTTCGCCAACTTTGGTTGGAAGACCCGGATACTCCGCGCGAATAGTGATTCCTCAAATCTGAGTTAGCCGCTGACGTAATACTTGGCCCAAATCGGGCCACATTATGGGGCAGACTCCAACGCTCCGTGCGCGTTGCGTCCTGTGTGGTGTACCCAGAAGGAGTCAAATCGGACAAAAATGATACTATGATCGTTCGCGAGTCGAATTTTCGATAGAAGCCACCAGTGGGTTGCATCCCGCCGTTCGGCCGCAAATCCTCACGGTGATGCCGGTTTGTAAGGCGCAAGTGCCAGAAGGCTCGCGTCGATGAGAGCGAATTGCACGCGGCCGATGGCGACAGCGACAATTTCGAGGTCCGTGTGGGTGTGACCGAGCTTGGCGCGCAATTGCAGCGCGGCGTCCGTGGCGTCGGTTGCGGTGAAGGTCTCGATGTGATGACCACCGGCCAAAACATCATAGGCGACGACTGTATAGGTATGCATGAAGCACCTCACAGGATACCGGCTTCCCTGAACGAGTAGTAACCGACTTTCCGCGGGTCGGCTTCTTTTCGCCCGACGATGACGTGGTCGATCAATTCGATGTCAACGGTCCGGGCGGCATCACGGAGTTGACGCGAGACTTGGACGTCGGCGGCGCTAGGGGCCGGGTCGCCGCTGGGGTGGTTGTGCGCACAGACGATGGCGGTTGCCCCGTGGCGGATCGCTTCGCGGTAGACCTCCCGTGGGTGGGCGAGGCAGGACGTAGCGGTGCCAGAAGTCACTTCAACCAATTTGATCAACCGATTTTTCCGATTCAGGCATATTGCCCAGAATTTTTCTATGGCGAGTCCGGCGGCATGCGGCTGGAGGAAGTCGGCCACAAGTTCGGGTCGGTTGAGGACAGGTTTCGCTTCGTTGGCCGGCCGGATCATCCGGCGGGCGATTTCGATCATCGCGGCCAGTTGCTTGGCCTTGGACTGGCCGATGCCCTTTAGGCGCTGGAAGTCAGTCACATCCCACTGTGTCAGTCCCGCCACCGAGCCGGCTTCGGCGATCAGCCGTGAGGCGAGGGTGAGGACGTGGCAGCCACGGACGCCATTTTGGAGCACCAGGGCGAGTAGTTCGGTATCACTCAGCGTCTTCGCGCCGAAGTGGTCGAACCGCACTTGCGGCATTTCGCCGCAGGCGATGGGCGGTGACGGATTCGTGGACGAATAGTCATCAAGTTTCAGGTTGGATTGGATCATGTTGCCGGGCGCGCCTAGCGCATCCCGGCCGGGCTACATGCCCGGTGGTCGAGTGCGCCCTGCGCGCTGGGCCATGCAGGCACGTCAAGCCACGGCCCGAGGCCGCCGAGCCCGGAGCGGAGTGCTCCGTGCGAGGGGGAAGGCCGGCAGGCCGGGAAGGTGGAGGCCGCGCAGCGGCACTACCTTGGCTGACGTGGCAAAATGGTCCGGCGAGCGGGGGCAGCTATCAACCCACCCCCTTTGGGTGGAACGGGGTTCCTCGTCCTCCTGAACGCGGTTACCGCAGTTCGATCAGGCCGGTTGCCCCGGTCGCCAAGTCCACGAGCAATTGCACCACCGCACGTTTTCCCGTGCCGTCCAGCCGGCAGTAGCAATCTCCGAGATCCACGCGCTTTCCGCTCTGCAGATTCTGGAGCAATTCCCACGCCGCGCGTTCGCCTGACGACGCACCCGGATGGCCTCGCGCCATCCGGCGCAGCACGACGAGGGAGTCTTGACTGGCCGGGCTCATGCAAGACACCCGGCCAGCAAGATATTTCCAATACCCACGCTTCCCAGCCTCAACGGTGCACCGGTCACAGCCACAGGGGCGAAGCCTGTGACCATAACCGGCGCGGACATTCGGGAAGCCAGCGGACGGATACTCATCCGGCAGCCACACCCACCCCGGCACGCGGAGCGGCCAGCGCCTGCCGGTTCTGGCGGTCCATTTCCCGCAACACTTCCCCGACAAAAGCTTTGTCCTGGAAATACGGGTTAACGCCCTTGAGCCGCTCGTCGATGCGCAGTTTGATCTCGGGCGCCTGCTTGTCGTAGAACTCCCGCGCGCCCGGGAGCTGCCGCAGGACGACCTTCATGTCGGTCTCGTATTTTTTCTGATCCTTGTAGATCAGGGTGCGGACGGCGCGGTCGGGATTCTCCTTTACGAGCCGGTTGTAATATTCGAAGTCGCCGGGTCGCGCCGCGATGTGCGAGTCGATTTTCTTTTGGACCTCGGGGTTGGTGCGATAGGCCGGCTGTTCGTCAGCCGGCAGTTCAACGGTCTCGGGGTTGTTTTTGGTTCGGATAGCCATGGGAATCATGATTTGCACCGGCCACTTCAAAATGTGCGGGCCGGCGACTGGAGGCACTGGCGGAGTCTGGCCGCCGTTAAAGTCACTTAAGAACCTGGTTGGGCATCTCGGGCACGCCGATGCCGCGCACGGCGCGGAGCAGCAGCTCGAATTGACCGCACAGGTCGGCCGCGTCGTGCCGGGCCATGACGAAGGCCATGAGGGCCTTGGCGTCGAGGGGAGGATTCATGGTGCTGAACTCGCGGTTCAGACGGTCAGCCGCTTCGAAATACTCGGCGGCCACGGGTTCGGGGACAGTCACGGATAATGTGATCATGGTGAATCCTTAGTTATGCCATTATGCGAATATGTCAACAAGGAACCGGCCCGCGCCGGGTGTCGGGACGGGAGGGAGCCAGCCGAGGCCGGCCCGGAGTGGGGGCGGATGCGACGGAGGGCCCCGGCCGGCGCCGCGAGCGGACGCGCCCGACTGCCGGCGCAACTGCCGGGGCATTCATGGCCGAAACGGGGGCCGGGCGAGGCCCGAGCCCGGGCGGCGTTTCTCCTGTCTGGCCTTGAAAACGAATAGTGATCCGGGCCTGGGTGAAGGCCCGGCCGTCGCCGCGCATTTCGACCTGTTCGAGGAACACGCCGGGTTGGCGTTCCAATGCGGCGACGCCGGCCAGAACGTCCAGCCAGTCGTCCGGCCGCGAACCGCTCCGGGACACCAGCCATCGGCCACCACTGCCGGGCTGCCAGGTCCAGTGTGGGCCAAGCTGCGTTTTCAAGTCCGCCAAGGGCACAGGCACGATTTGGCGGGCGAGCCGGTCGCGTTCGGTGCGCATTCGTGCGCGGGTGGCGTCATCATTCGTCCGCAGCGCCTCCTGCTCGGCTCGGAGCGTGGCAAATTCTCCGTCGGCTAGGTGCGGGGGCGGCCACCAATGATAACCGGCGAGC
>JBDKHE010000290.1:0-3971 GCA_039797805.1 Verrucomicrobiota bacterium | reverse complement strand
CGGCGGCTACTACCTCGAGGAGCCCGATGCCCTGCACGACGCCAATCCCGCGACCTCGGAAGGCATCTACGTCTTTGACAACGTGAACAGCGTGTCGGTCGGCGACCTCGTCACCGTGTCGGGCACCGTGAAGGAATACGGCACCGCTCCGATGTCAGAGACGGAAATCGCCGACCTCTCCGCCTTCACCTTGGTCAGCTCCGGCAACCCGCTCCCGACCGCCACGCCGGTCACGCTGCCCTTCCCCACCGCGAGCCATGCGGAACGCTACGAGGGTATGCGCATCACGCTGCCCCAGACGCTGACCGTCACCGACAACTACGACTACGGTCATTTCGGCGAGGTCATCTTGAGCGTCGGCCGCCTCTCCAACCCGACCAATGTCGTCGCCCCCGGGGCCCCGGCCCAGGCGCTGGCGGCGCAGAACCTGCGCAGCCAGATCCTCCTCGATGACGGCCTGAGCACGAGCTACCCCGATCCCACGCCGTTCCTGTCCAGCGCCGATCCCGCCACCGCCACCCGCCGCGCCGGCAGCACGACCACCGGCGTCACCGGCATTCTGGACAACCGCTTCGGCACCTACGTCATCGAGCCCACGGCGACGCCGGCGTTCGTCGAGGCCAATCCCCGCGAACCGGCCCCGGCCGTCGGCGGCCGCCTGCACATCGCGATCGGCAATGTGCTCAACTTCTTCAACGGCGACGGCAGCGGCGGCGGGTTCCCCACTTCACGCGGCGCCACCAACTACGCCGAATACCTGCGCCAGCGGGACAAGATCATCGCCGGCATCACCGCCCTCTCCCCTGACATCATGGGCCTGACCGAGATCGAGAACGATGGCTTCGGTCCGCTGAGTGCCCTGGCCGACTTGGTCAACGGTCTCAACGCCGCGGCCCCCGCTGGTACGACCTACGCCTACGTGGACGGTTCGGCCGTCGAGATCACCACCGACGTGATCCACTGCGGCTTCATCTACCGCACGGAGACCGTGACCCCCGTGGGCGCCCCGGCCATGCTGAGCCACCCGGCCTTCAACAATCTGGCCCGCAACCCGCTCGCCCAGACCTTCCAGGAAAATGCCACGGGCGAGAAACTGACCGTCTGCGTGAATCACTTCCGCGCCAAGGGCTCCGTGGCCAGCGGCGCCGGCAACGCCGATTCCGGCGACGGCCAGGGCAACAACAACGCCCTGCGCGTCCAGCAGGCCAACGCCCTCACCGCCTGGCTCGCCACCGACCCGACCGGCAGCGGCGATGCCGACTTCCTGATCATCGGCGACCTCAACGCCTACGCGAAGGAAGACCCGATCGCCGCCATCGAGAGCGCGGGCTACGCCAACCTCACCGAGCTGTTCGAGGGCGCGGGCGGCTACTCCTACTCGTTCAACGGCGAGTTCGGCCACCTCGACCACGCCCTCGCCAACGCGGCGCTCACGACGCAGGTCGTCGGGGCCGCCACCTGGCACGTGAATGCCGACGAGCCGATCTATTACGACTACAACACGGAGAACAAATCCGCCGCGCAGCTCGCGATCAATGCCGGCACCGCCTTCCGCTACTCGGACCACGACCCGGTGGTGGTCGGGATCGACTTGGTCTCGCCTCCGGTCATCGCCGCGCCACTCGTGCCGCAGGCGGTGGTGGTCGGCGACACGGTCACCTTCCAAATCACGGCCACGGGCACCCCGGCGCCCACCTACCAGTGGCGCCGCAACGGCCTCGATATCCCCGGCGCCACCGGGGCGGCCTTCGTGATCACCGGCGTGACCACGGCCAATGCCGGCAGCTACGATGTCGTCGTCACCAACAGCGCGGGTACGGTCACCAGCAATGCCGTGGTGCTCTCCGTCGCTCCGGCGGTCGGTTCGATCACGCTGACGAACCTGGTCCACGCCTATGATGGGTCTCCGCATGGCGCCACCGCGACCACCTTGCCGGCCGGCCTCAACGTGACCTACACCTACAACGGCGGCAGCGCCCTGCCGGTGCTGCCCGGTCTCTACAGCGTCGTCGGCACCATCAACAGCCCGGACTACACCGGCTCGGCGACCGACACGCTGGCGATCACCATTTCCGCGCTCGTGCGCCACGCGCCGACCCTGAACGGCGGCCTCGATGGTTCCGTGCAGGTGCTGCTGCCCGAGAGCATCACCCTCAACGGCAACGCCTGGGTCTCCGGCGATCTGCTCGTCCCGGGTTCACCCTCGGTGAAACTGAACGGCAAGCCCACCTACGGCGGCACGCTGGATGGCACCGGGGCAGTCACGCCGTCGAATTACACCGTCACCCTGAACGGTGGCGCGGTCCTCCGGCACTTGGTGCGCCGCACGGATGCCCTGAGTCTCCCCGTGGTCACCGCGCCGCCGGTCCCTACGGGCACGCGCAACGTCTCGCTGAATTCCGCCGGCCAGAGCCCCGGTGATTTTGCCACGATCCGCAACCTGACGCTCAACGGCAACTACGGCGCTCTCGCCGTGCCCGCCGGCACCTACGGCACCCTGACCGCCAACGGCAGCAGCCGCTTCATCCTCGGTGTGGCGGGCGCGACCCAACCGGTTGTCTACAACCTGCAGGGCCTCACGCTCAACGGGAACACCCGCCTGGAAGTCGTCGGACCCGTCATCCTGAACCTGGCCAACGGCGGCTCGGTCAACAGTTCGATGGGCGCGCCCGATCATCCCGAGTGGCTCCAGCTCAACATCGCCTCCGGCGGTCTCACCCTCAACGGCAACGTCACGGTCGACGCCCTGATCACCGCGCCCAACGGCACGATCACGATCAACGGCAACAGCACCCTGAACGGCACCATCGAGAGCGATCGCCTGACGATCAACGGCAACGGCATGCTGGTCGACCCCGCGCTCTGACCGATCCGACCGTAATGCCGGGGCGTCGGTGCACCTGCCGACGCCCCCATCCGGTCAAACATCGTTTCGACGGCAGGCCCGCGCGCGTTTGCGGCTTGCCGTCGCGTCGATCAAGCGCTCCCGGCAATCAGGCCCATGAATCGCCGACCGGGTTTGCCTCCCCGCCTCGCCTCGGTACGCTCACGATCATGTCTCTGCCCACCACCTTCCCCGGCATGCTCATCACGAGTGCCGGCCAAGGCGTGCATGCCGCCCTCAGCGAGCTGAACGCCTCCGATCTGCCCGCTGGGGATGTCACTATCCGCGTCGAGTATTCGACGCTCAACTACAAGGACGCCCTCGCGCTGCGCCACGGTGCCCCGGTGGTGCGGAAGTTCCCGATGGTCCCCGGCGTCGATCTCGCCGGCACGGTGGTCACCAGCACAGACCCCCGTTTCCGGTCGGGCGATGCCGTGCTCGTCAACGGCTGGGGCCTCGGGGAAAACCACTGGGGCGGTCATGCGGCCTACGCCCGGGTGCCCGGCGGCTTTGCCCTCAAGATTCCCGCCGGCCTCAACACCGCGCAGGCCATGGCCATCGGCACCGCCGGCTACACGAGCATGCTCTGCCTCATGGCGCTCGAACGCGGTGGACTCACGCCCGCGGCCGGCCCTGTTTTGGTCACGGGCGCGTCGGGCGGCGTCGGCAGCATCGCCCTCGCCCTGCTGGCTGCGCGGGGCTTCCAGGTCGTCGCCTCCACCGGCAAGACCGCCGAGGCCGACTACCTCCGGTCCATGGGCGCGACCGAGATCATCGACCGCTCCACCCTCTCCGCACCCGGCAAACCGTTGCAAAAGGAACGCTGGGCCGCCGCCATCGACAGCGTGGGCGGTCAAACTTTGGCCAATGTTTGCGCCGGACTGAACTACCGCGGCGCCGTGGCCGCCTGCGGCATGGCGCAGAGCCTGGATTTTCCGGCCTCGGTCGCTCCGTTCATTCTGCGTGGCGTCACGCTCCACGGGATCGACAGCGTGCGCGCGCCACTCGCCGAGCGCGAAACCGCCTGGACCCGCCTCGCCCGCGAACTGGACCTCGGCAAGCTCGCGCAGGCGACCCGGGAGATCTC